>JAAYTK010000044.1 GCA_012523775.1 Clostridiales bacterium
AGTTTGCCTCCAGCTTCCTTTAGATTCCTCGTCGCCGAGGACACCCTTGCTCTTGGCTATGTGCTTGGCACTACTAACCCGCACTCGGGACTTTCACCCGTTAGATTGCGCCCATGCCGGGCGCACTAGAAATAACGAGCTTCATTTGAAGCTCGTTATTTATAAGAACTGGGCTACTAGGATTCGAACCTAGAGATGCTGGAGTCAGAGTCCAGTGCCTTACCGTTTGGCGATAGCCCAATATTTTGTTTGTATGGCTTACACAAAACCGCCACGAATGATATTATAACTCATAGTTCTGCAAAGTTCAAGCCTAAATTTAAGGAAAATGGTCATCTTATTTTATGTCAGTTATACCCACCGGCTTCATCTACTCCTCTGCTATATAGCTGTTCTCCAGGGTTATCACACAATTATATCTGGAATCGCATTTTCTAAGTTCCTCTATTATCCGTTTTAGGAGTTTTTGCTCTTTCTCCTTGGAATATGAGAACGGTATAACCAGATCGAATATCAGATTAATATGATATTCACCGTTGACAACTCTAAAATCGTGGATGGATACGTTTTCATCCAGATTTTTGATTATGTCGGTCACCATATCCCTCTTTTCAATAACCTTGACATCGTTCATCTCTATGGGATCCATATGGATAACCAAGAATATATCCATCTTCTCCAGGACGTCCCGTTCGATTTGATCAATAGTCTCGTGGGCTTTTTCAAAATCTATATCATTCGGAACCTCAGCATGAATTGTTGCCATGCGATGTGTGGGTCCATAGCTATGAATAATAAGGTCATGGGTACCTACGATATCGGTATAGCTTTCTACCATTTCCGTAATGCTTTTATATAAATCTCTGTCAACCGCCTGACCAAGAAGGGGCTCCAAGGTATCCTTTGCGATTCCTATGCCCGCTATCATAACGAATATGGATACAACGATTCCCATATATCCGTCAATTTGCCAACCGGTTAAACCTGCAACTATTGCAGAAATAACAGTAGCCGAAGTAACCAATACATCTCCCAATGAATCTGCTGCCGTTGCAAGCATAACCGTAGACTTTATTCTCTTACCGAGCTTCTTGTTAAACACCATCAACCATACCTTAACGAGTATGGATATAAACAATATGGCAATAAGAATTGGATTAAATATTACCGCTTCGGGATTGAGTATTTTCTTAAATGAATTTTTAAGTAATGTAAGCCCTACCTGAAGTATCAGAAAAGAAACCGCCAGGGCCGAAATATACTCGATTCTCCCATGACCAAAGGGATGTTCCTTGTCAGCCGGACGCCCGGCCAGTCTTACTCCTATAAAGCCGATGACCGAGGATGCCGCGTCCGAAAGATTATTAAAAGCATCGGCTATAACAGATACACTGTTAATCAGTATTCCTATGGCCAGCTTAAGCGAAAATAATATGGCATTACAAATAATACCGACAATACTGGACAGAATTCCATACGAAGTACGAACCCCTTGATCCTTTATATTTTCCTTATCCTTTACAAATAGCTTAACTAAAAGCTCAGTCATATATTACTCCTTCAAAACAAGAGGAACTCATAGTCCTTATAGCGCTAACCGATAAATTTGCTCCACGTCCTTAGATGTCAGAGGAACAAAGCTTCCCATGGTACCCTTATCTCCAAGACCAAGCTTCTCCACCATCAAAGGAATATCCTCTTCCTTAGCTCCAAGCTCCTTAAAGGAAATAGGCATTCCTATGGACACCAGGAACTCCTTAAATCTTTTTATTCCTTCCTTAGCCGTTTCCTCGGGATATGCAAAATTCATCTCGCAACCCCATACCCTTACTGCAATCTGAGCAAAGCGGCTAATATCATGCTTCATAACATAGGTCATCCATGCAGGGAATATAACCGCAAGACCTGCACCGTGGGCCACATCATATAGAGCCGACAACTCGTGCTCGATTCCGTGACTTGACCAATCCTGGTCTCTTCCGACTCCCACCAGATTATTATGGGCGACCATTCCGGCCCACATAATATTTGCTCTGGCTTCATAATTATTAGGATCTTCGATTACTCTCGGTACCTCTTTTATCATGGTCAAAAGCACAGCCTCGCATAGTCTGTCAGTAATCTCGACTTCTTTAGTATTAGTAAAATATCTTTCAAATACATGTGCCATTATATCGGTTGCGCCACATGCTGTCTGATATGGAGGCAATGTCTGCGTAAGCTCCGGATTTAGTATGGAGAATACAGGTCTTAATGCTTCTGCACCTGCACCTCTTTTTAGCATTCCCTCTTCCTTGGTTATAACTGTGTCACCTGAGCCTTCACTTCCTGCTGCCGCTATTGTAAGAACCGTTCCGACAGGCAGAGCTTCCTCAATGGGCTTTCCTTCGAAAAAGTCCCAGAAGTCTCCGTCATATTTTACTCCTGCCGCTATTGCCTTGGCAGAATCGATCGTACTTCCTCCGCCCACAGCAAGAATGAAGTCCACCGCTTCCTTTCTACAAAGCTCTATTCCCTCATATACCAGCCCACTTCTTGGATTAGGCATAACACCACCAAGCTCCACGAAATCAATACCTGCATTCTTTAATGATTCCTTTACTCTTCCCAGAAGGCCTGATCTGATAACCGAGCCTCCTCCATAATGAATAAGGACCTTACTTCCGCCGAATTTTTTAACACACTGACCGGCTTCATTCTCTGTTCCTTTACCAAATACAAAATATGTGGGGCTATAAAATCTAAAATTATTCATCTTTAGCTCCTTTCTATAATCAATATAATATTCTTTTGATGTTTATTTGTTCTAGGAGTATATTACCTGAAACACAATGATACCTATACAAATGATAACAAATAATAATGCTCCCGGATTAAATATGTAATACCATCTGTTTACCAATGGCTTATTCGGTTTATTCAGCACAATCTTTCTGCCTTTTAGTATAATCAGCAGTGAGGCTATGGTCATTGAACCAAATGACCATATTGTTACAAGAATCGTACCTAAAATACTTTCGTTTACAACTATATAAGGCACTATTCCCGATCCAACAAAATTAAGCATCATATGTAGCAATATGGCATATATAATCCTGTTGGTTCGGATAGTAATATATGCGAATATCATGCCGAGTACAGTAGCATAGAAGAACTGGGATAAATTGAGGTGGAACAACCCAAAGGCAAATCCGGTAATCAATATCGCCGGTAAATCACCAAACCTTCTAAGCTTATCCAATAGAATTTTTCTGAATATCAACTCTTCCACAATAGGTGCTATAATACTGGCATAAATTATAACCAAAATCATATCACTGTTAAAAATAAAGGTCTCCAAGGGGTTTTCTAATTTAAATCCCTTAATTATCTCAATGAAAGAGCTTATATACATACCAATAATATTAGTTATATAAGCAGCCCCCGCACATACAATAAAATATCCTAAGAACTGTCCTATTGATAGCCTGCTCTTCTCCCCAATTTCAGATTTGGGGATTCTCTTCATCAGCACCAAAAATATCGGTAAGCCTGATCCAAGCACACTTATAACCGTTAAGGCCACATTAAACCAACCTTCTTCAGCCATGTCCGGAAAAAACCCGTTAACTACCAGTAAGACCACAGACTGAACGGCTAATACGACAATCGTCGTTACAGCCATAAAGAAACCGCAATAGCATAATATTTTCTTATCGCTCATCCTTTTGGGTTCTTCAACACTCTGTGTTAATTCGTTTTCATAATAGTCCATATGTTTCACCCTTCTTATTAATTATCCAATCCATACTTAAGCAGTTTGGTGGAATCCTCCCATCTCCCCACAGAATCAGAGCACATAACCACACTTAATACCTGTTTGCCATCTTTTTTTGCCACAGATATTAAGCATCTTCCCGCCATTGTGCTTGTTCCCGTCTTTAATCCAAGACAATAAGGATAATATCTGCCACTTTCTTTAACAATCAAGGAGTTCGTATTACTCCATGTTACATCGGAGCCATCCGCAAAGACATTTCTTGCCTTGCTTTTGCTGCAGACTTCGAGAATGGTTTCATTATCTGCTGCTGCCATGCCTATTTTACCCATATCATAGGCAGTTGTATATTGACCGATCGCATCATATCCATCCGGTGTCTTAAAGCAGGAATTGATAGTCCCAAGACTTTTTGCCTTATCATTCATTAATCTGATAAACTCGGGTATCGCATCCTTAAGGCTGGCATTATCATCTCCAATGGATTTTCTTCCTACATATGCCGCTATAACATATGCGGCATCATTTCCTGAAGGAACCAGCATTCCCTCTATAAGATTTCTTATTGTAAGAATCTGATTCTTTTTTAATCCGGCCAGGGTCGAATCGGCGGCTACCAAATCCAACTCGCTTCCTACGGTTACCTCCTCCTCTTCCATGCACCAGTCCAGTGCTACGAGTGCTGTCAGGAGCTTAGCCGTACTGGCAGGAAACACCGGAATTATCGGATCCTTGTAATACAATACCTTCCCTGTATCCACATCAAATAATATGGCTGACCTGGCTTTTATATCCAATGTAGGATTTATAATATCCAAATCACCTTCAATCCTACTGTCAAAAACCATTTCAGGGATATGCTTCATAAAATCCACCTGATTGCTGTCATAAATCAACTGCATATCAGGCAAATCAACAACATTATCACCTAAAGCGTCTGTGGTATCAGTTATGTCATCTGTATCTGTTGAATCTGAATCTTCCAGATTATCTGAGCTGTCTGAATCCGTGGTATCGTCATCCACATCATCTTCAGTATTATCCGGACTGTCAGTAGGATTTGGCTCCTCAGAATCCAAATCATTTTCTTCGACTGTGTCTGAGCTGTCAGACTGCCCATTGTCCTCATCGGAAGAATCCGTGTTATCGCTATTCTCAATATCAGTTTCTTGGGAATTGTTATCAGTATCCTCTACATATAGCCACTCTTCTTCTGTATCAGCACCTAATGACTGCTTCTGTCCGTTATTCTCTTCATTCTCCTGCTCTGATGCTTCACTATCCTCATTTGCCCCCATATTGGCATACTTCGGGTCTGTAGGTTTTCCTATCAGAATCTTGGTTCCTATGAACATACCTGCTATGACAACACATGAGAATAAAAGAAGTCCCAATACACTCTTTTTGTTCATTTAATATCTCCCACTGTTTTCTTATATACGTTCATTAAGCTTTAATAAAAAGGGACGTCTGCTGCGGATATGAACGTCCCCTTATTACTTCTTATTGTAATATTTATAACCAGAGATTGCAAGGATTATCCTTAAAATCAAATAGAATTATTGTGTAAATGCAATAGAAATTCCACCTACTCCTCCTTCTATCTTTATTGTGTTATCTGCCCTATAATTATCATTATAATCGTGGTTTATCTTCTCACCATTGACCTCAATTCTCCCAATACCGGTACTTAACTCCAAAGCATAATCCTTTCTTGGACCATTTATTCGGATATTTACACTGCCTAAACCACCGTCAAATTCCGATTTACCGAGAATTACTCCATCAATATTAATATCGCCTACTCCGCAATCTAAATCTACATTGGTAAAATTTATGTTATTTAGATTTATATTACCGACACCGCCATCAATATCAACCCTCATGGCAGTTAAATCTGTTGCATTCAGATCACCGACACCGGCATCGACTATCAAACGCTCTGTGGAAAGACTCTCCAGATTTACCGCCCCGAGACCGCAATCTATTTTTATCCTTTTTGCATAGAAATCCTTAGGTACATATACTGTAATTGAAGATTTAGAACGGGAACGAAAGCCAAACGAAAAAATCCTTCCAAAAAAGTCAGATTCGCCGACTACAAGGGTACCGTTAACCACCTCTGCACGAAAACTCTTTGATACGTTTGATGCTTCTACCTTAAAACCATTCCCGGGTTTAATATCCAAACTGCCCAATCCATTGCTTATATCGAGCCTTTCAACATCGGTAAAATCCTCACTGTAATCTATATTTCTCTCATCATCCACGCTAAATACCGATACCACGCCTGATATGACTCCAACGATTCCTGACATTATACCGACAGTAAGGAGAATGGCAAATGCAATAGCTAAATATTTTATTGTTTTTTGGAATGCATTCATTTAATATCTATCCCCCCAAACAATGTGGTTGAGTTAAGATAAATGGTATAGGCATTAGGATCATTTGATTGAAGCGCTTTATTGCTGACTCCTCCGAAAATCGGCACATTATTTACTTTAACCTTAACTCCGCTGGGAATATAGATATCGATACCTCCAAATACAGCGGTTGCTGAAATCTCAACATCACTGTTTATTATAGCATCCCTTAAATCCAGCGACATTCCACCAAAAATCGCATTCAGCGTTGTTCCATAGAATTCATCTGTTACTCTAATCTTATTGCCGGCAAATATCGCACTGTGCTCTCGTCTTTCATATCTCTTAAAGTTGTTTTCGACCTCGATATTCTGATTTACTCTGATTGTTCTTCTGTAAAACCCCTGAAATATTATCCTCAGTCCTATGATTATAAGTATTGCCGGTATAATAAGCTCCCACCACTCGATTTTCAGATTAATATAATGGGATACTAAAGCCATAACACCTATAATAAATCCGGTGGTTGCTCCGAAGCTGATACCGTTTTGTATTATGCTTACGAAGCATGGAATTATGATAAAAAGGGTCCACCACCCGGGAAAAAACACTCTGAATACCCATAAATCCATTATATCGCCCGCTATACCTACGCCAATTGCTATCAAGACTAATCCCCAAACTATATTTGACGCCTTGTTTCTCATGACAAACCTCCCTATTATTGTTATAAATTGGATTATAGAATTATAATAAGCTAACAAATATAAAATTGCAACAGAATACTATAATATCTAATATTTCTAATCAAATTCTAAAAAAACCGTATGCCACCAAGAATTAACTTGGAAGCATACGGTCTCAAAATATTATGCTAACTTTGATTTTACGACTTCAGTAAGCTCCTTAAAGCCCTCTGCGTCATTTACTGCCATCTCAGACAGCATCTTTCTGTTTATTTCTATATTAGCCAGTCTCAATCCATGCATTAATCTGTTATAGGATAAGCCATTCATTCTGGCAGCCGCATTTATTCTTACGATCCATAAGGATCTCATGTCTCTCTTTCTCTGCTTTCTTCCGGCAAAGGATGAATTCAAAGCTCTCATCACAGATTGCTTTGCTACTCTATATTGCTTTGATCTGGCACCTCTGTAACCCTTTGCCAGCTTTAAAATACGATTATGTTTCTTTCTAGCGTTTAATCCGCCTTTAACTCTTGCCATTTTCTATTCCTCCTTATCACCAATATCTATAGATATGGTAAGATCTTCTTCATGTTCTTTACATTGGTTGGATCGGTCATTGTAGCCTTTCTGAGATTTCTCTTTCTCTTAGCGGATTTTTTAGTTAAAATATGACTCTTATATGCCTTCATTCTCTTTAGCTTACCGGTTCCTGTTTTCTTAAAACGCTTCGCTGCTGCTCTGCTTGTTTTTAGTTTTGGCATGATGTTTCCTCCTTATATTTAGTACTGCTTATAACTGTATATATGTTGCCACACCATATGGTGCTGTATTCTCTTTTAACGCTTCTCTGATAAGAACATAGTCATGTTTCGTCCTTCAAGTCTTGCGGGCTTCTCAATTACAGCAACATCCTCCAGCTTAGCAAAGAAATTATCCAGAATCACCTTAGAAGAAGACGTATGTGCCATTTCACGTCCACGAAAACGCAATGTCACCTTTACCTTATCACCCTTAACTAAAAACTTCCGGGCCATATTGGCTTTTGTATTTAAATCATTATCATCAATATTCGGTGAGAAACGAATCTCTTTTACCTCGGTAACTTTCTGCTTCTTCTTTGCTTCCTTTTCCTTTCTTGCCTGTTCATATCTAAACTTTCCGTAATCAATTATTTTGCATACAGGCGGTTTCGCAGAAGGGGCTATCTTTACAAGATCTAAATTAGCTTCCTTAGCTAATTTCAAAGCTTCCTTAGCGGACATGATGCCCAGCTGCTCTCCTTCTTCGCTAATTAGTCGGACTTCCTTATCTCTAATCTGTTCATTAATCATTAAATCGCTAATAGTATTACACCTCCATAGGTTATATCACATTTACAGTTTCCGTTATCCATACAGTATTCCAAAAATTACATGTATTTTTTATTGAATAGGACGATCTTTCATATTCAATAAAAAAGGTGGATAACATAGATTATCCACCTGCTTATACATAATGCTAATATATTATATTATTGCTCCATAGGAACTAAATATAACTTGCATATAAGAACCCGGTCACGGTAAATTAATTACGCTAAGGGTGAGAGATGGATACTCTTCTTTTCTATGAAATTATCACAGCCTAGTTATTGTATCATGTAGTTATCGCTATGTCAATCACATTTTTTTATAATTACCCCATATCAGCTTTGTTTTTGGGTTAACATATCAATTGGCTTGGATATGGCAGTTCCTATGATACCACTGGCTATGATTTCTGTAATAACATTAATACCTACCATGGCTATAACCAATGCAAATACATTGCCTGCATTAATATTCTTTACAAATTCAATCTCCCGGAACTCGGAATTGTTGTAAAAAATAAGCATTAGCGATGACATGAATAATATGGTATTAAGTAAAGAACCCGCAATACTTGTAATAAGATAGCTAAGAAACTTTGTCTTATCAATCTTTTTAAGTCCTTTGAAAATCAATCCGGTGAACAAACCCATTAATATTCTCGGTACCATACAGGTGACAAACAGTCCAATCGGATTTATTCCTAACAGCAGAACTCCAAATGGATCTGCCCCAAAGGCCTGAGCAAAGCTTGTGAGTCCGAATATCGCTCCAAGTATCGCTCCACCGACGGGTCCTATGGTAATTGCCCCCACAATGACCGGTATTCCGATTATGGTGATAGACAATCCTGTCGGTAGCTTGATATACCCCAGAGGGGTAAATGCCAGCAGTAATAAAATTGCTGCGAACAGTGCCAACTGCACCATCTTTAGTGTGCGTACATTTGATATTGTTTTCATAATATCCTCCTTTCAGTTCTGACTGTAATCCTTATAGGATAATCAGCATGAAGACATGTAAACATGTGTGATTAGGTAGGATTTACTTAAAGAAACTTATATAGCTGATTAAGTAAATACTAAACGGCTGACTTTCCGTCCCGGATGGGTACGTTAGCATTACCGTTAATTGTAGCTTCAATTATATATTATTTCATAAATAATGCAAGTATAAGAATAATTATTCCTTATTTTTTAATTCGTTAGTCCTTGAAAAAAGGTAGATTGCTCCTAACAGAAGCACTCCTCCTATTATAAGCATCATCCATATATTTAACCAACTCAGCTTCAGTCTTAGTATTAGAAAACCCGATCCGTTGATTATCATATGGACAAATATAGCGGCAAGTAATGTCCCGGTCCTTTCATAGACATATCCCAACAGCAGTCCCATGGCGAAAGCATATATACCCTGAATTACATTCCAATGATACAATCCAAACACCACTGCCTGAATCAGATTCGCCGTAATGAAGGGCAGTCCCTGTCTTAACTTACCAAAAAGTATTCCGCGAAGCATCAGCTCCTCCAGAATAGGCGCCAAAATAATTACATACACGGCTACTATTATAATATCTGCATCAAATATGGAGCTGATTACTTCGTCATAATAATCGAATAAGGTCTTAAGCAGGGGTCTTATGAGGCTTAACACCGATTCGAAAAACAGTTGACATCCCACGCCCAGTGCCAGGAATATTCCGATGTTTTTCAGAGTGAATGTACTTTTAATCTTGTCCGGCTCTATCATGCCATCCATATATTTTTTGTACCATAAATAAAATATGATTATGGATACCATTACAGCCATGGCCTCGAGGCATCCGTCTATCTCGGATGATATATCCTCTACACCGGTGATTAAAACAAATATATTTGTGATAATTATGTATATCAATGACACCATAAAGAATGCCGCTATGGCCATCAGGAGTCCTTGTATAATTATTAGTGCTCGCTTCATTATAGCCTCAATCCTTAACCAAGCTCAACCTCTACCACATGAAGTCTTCCGTCTCCGAATATCGGTAGAATGTTGCCTGAAATTTCTTTATTATCTACAACAACCTTAGCTACACCTCTGGATACATGCTTAGGATTCTTAACAGTTATCTGATATGTGTCGCCTCGGTATTGTCTTGTAACAGTATAGCCATCCCATGCCTTTGGAATTGAAGGATCTATCATTAAACCGTCATATTCAGGCTTGATACCCAGAATATACTGAGAAATCGCAACGAAATTCCAGGATGCAGTTCCTGTTAGCCAGGAATTCTTTGCTTCTCCAAAGCGTCTGGCGTCCTTACCGGCTATCATCTGTGAGTATACATAAGGCTCAAGTCTGTGTATTTCCGAACGCTCCTCTGTATATGCGGGAGCTATTCTTGTATAATAATCAAATGCTTTATCCCCTCTTCCCACAAGGGCCTCGGCGGCTATTATCCAAGCATTGTTATGACAGAAGATTCCTGCATTTTCCTTGTAGCCTGCCGGATAGGTTGATATTTCACCATATTCGATGTAATACCTGGTATAGGCAGGATTTAGCAGTACCAAGCCATATTTTGTCCCAAGGTATTCTTCTACTGCATCCAGAGCCTGTATTGCTCTACCGTCATCGATACCGCACTCTCCCATTATGCACCAGCCCTGGGATTCGATAAATATCTTACCTTCCTCATTCTCATGACTACCGATTTTTCTTCCAAAGTCATCATATGCTCTGATAAACCAGGAACCATCCCAGCCATGCTCCATGACTACCTTATGCATTTTTTCGACTTCTTTATAGGCTCTCTCGGCTTCCTTAACATTGCCCACCTTTTCCATAAGTCTTGCATATTCCTTACCTATATGACAGAACATCCCCGCAATCATAACGGATTCTGCCACTCTGCCGTCCTTACTCGTTGTGGTTTGGAATGATTCTCCCGGCTCTGAAGAGAAGCAATTGAGGTTCAGGCAGTCATTCCAGTCAGCCCTGCCAATCAGAGGAAGTCCGTGAGGTCCCAGGTTGTTTATTACATGGTCAAAGGATCTCTTTAAGTGATCGGCAAAGGGAGCACTCTTTGATTCATCATTATCATAGGGTGTCATTTCATCCAGAATTGTATAATCGCCGGTCTCCTTTATATATGATGTGGCAGCCAGTATAAGCCATAAGGGATCGTCATTAAAGTTACCGCCTATCTCATGATTACCCTTCTTTGTCAGTGGCTGATACTGATGATAAGCTCCGCCGTCCTCCAACTGTGTAGAAGCAAGATCGATAAGTCTCTCCCTTGCTCTGTCAGGAATCTGATGTACAAATCCTAAAATATCCTGATTGGAGTCTCTAAATCCCATACCCCTTCCGATACCTGATTCAAAATATGATGCGCTTCTTGACAGATTGAACGTAACCATACACTGATACTGGTTCCATATGTTCACCATACGGTTAAGCTTTTCATCATGTGACTGTATGGTATACTTGGATAATAAATTATCCCAATAACTTGCCAAATCTTCAAATGCTTTGTCGACTGCTTCAACTGTTGAAAATTTATCTATTAAAGCTTCTGCTTTCTTCTTATTAATAATATTATAGCCCTCCCATTTTTCTTCGGGCTCGTTTTCAATATAGCCAAGAACAAATATTAAATCCTTGGTTTCACCGGGCTCTAATTTAACCTCAACACAATGAGATGCAATAGGATGCCATCCGTCAGCCACAGAATTAGTAGGCTGTCCTGTCATAACCGCATTGGGGTTGTGGAATCCATTATAGGTTCCCATAAAGGCTTCCCTGTCGGAATCAAAACCGTATATTGGTGAGTTAACGGAAAAGAATGCATAATGATTTCTTCTCTCTTTATACTCCGTCTTATGATAAATAACAGAACCTTTTACTTCGACCTCACCGGTACTATAGTTCCTTTGGAAGTTAGTCATATCATCTAATGCATTCCATAAGCACCACTCTACATATGAGAAAAGCTTTATTTCTTTTCTTACATTGGATGTATTCTTTATAACAACCTTATGTATCTCTGCATTAATGCCCGGTGGTACAAAGTAAGTAATGCTCGTATTAATTCCCTTCAGCTCACCTGAGATTTTGGTATATCCCATACCATGTCTGCATTCATAATGATCTAAATCTCTCTTAATAGGTGCCCATCCGGGTGACCATACTTCGCCTCCGTCGTTGATATAATAGTACTTACCGCCTCCCAAATCCAATGGAACGTTATTATAGCGATAACGGGTAATTCTCCTAAGCCTTGCATCCTTGTAAAAACTATAGCCCCCCGCTGTATTGGATATCAAAGAAAAGTATTCTTCCGATCCCAAATAGTTTATCCAAGGATATGGTGTCTGTGGCGTTGTTATCACATATTCACGCTTCGAGTCATCAAAAAATCCGTATCTCATTAAGTTAAGTCCTCCTTTATATTTATACTCTCCAGCATTCATATTATATTATACATAATATTGTATTTCAACTAAATTACAATAGCATTTATTTTACAATTGACAAAGCTAACATCTTTAACTATACTCTGAATAACGCAATCTAGTATGTGAATAAATATAGGGGGTTATAGTATGAATGATAACATAAAAAATAATGAAAATTTAAACGAAAACATACAATCAGATATAAATATACCATCAGAAAACGGCACCACTTATTGGGAGTCCGGCGAGCTGCAGAATTCATTTTATGCTGCATCTCAACCGTCAGAGGATAATACGGCTGATTTCAGTCAGAAAATACAGGATTATACCTATGAGGATTTTAAAAGAGACCAGTATGAAATTAAGCAAAATAAAAAATTCGGCAAAAAGCCATTAATTACCGCTATTATTGTTGTGTTTCTGTTATTGGTAGCTACCGCGACCGCGTATGCCTTTAACAGTACATTTCAAAACACAATAAATCTATTAATAAAAAGTCCGAAGGAATATTATTCATATATTGAAAATAAGTCTGTCGGAAGAGCTGTGGATAAATCGATTGCCTACATGAAAATGACTAATTCCAATGATAATATGGCTACCGAGACCACAGTTAATATATCTTATGATAAGGATACCGTCAACTCAATGCTTATGCTTCTTGCCAATATGTCCATAAGCGACTTTGAATCCTTAATCGGAATATCTCTTGATTCTATAGGATTTGATGTAACCTCGGCAAAAAGCGAAAATGAAATCTATCAAAAAATCGGATTTAACCTTAATGATATTGACATTATATCAGCTGAGCTTTTCATGGATTTACTCGCAAATGAGATACTGTTACAGCTTCCGGATTTGAGTCCCGATTATTTAAGGATTGCTTTGGATATGGGCGAATACGGAGTTGATGATGTAGATCTTGATAATTATAACAAGATTACAAATCTTCTTACCTCCGACAGCACCGGAGATTTTCTAAAACGCTATACTGCAATAATTACAGATGAAATTGATGATGTTGAGCTTGCTAAGGGAGAATCTCTCACCGTTGGTGATTTAACCATAAAATCAAATCTTCTTACATTATATTTTTTCCCTGAGACTATGAATGATATTTCAACAAGAGTCCTGGAAGAAGCCAGAGATGATGAATACATTCTTGAGCTGTTACCGATTTTTGATCTAACCAAGGATGAGTATAATAAAAAATTAGATGCGGCTTTAGAAAACGCCAAACAAACCTATGAGAGCATGCCTAATGACAAAGCTATTTTTGTGATGAAGGTATACGTAGGAAGTGACGGTCAAATCCTTGGTCGTACATTGGAGCCATCAGATAACAACACGAATAACGGCACCTTAGAAATCTTCAATATCAGACAGGATGATAAGGGAGCATATGATATATCTCTTAAAGGGAATAACGGGAACCATATTCTTAAAGTAACCGGTAGTCATACAATAGCTGATAAGGCTTATACCGGAGCAGCAAAAATTATGATGACTACAGATAAAGGCGAAAGTACAGAGATTGATATTGAATACGATGAAATAAAAACAGTTATTAAGGATAAACGTATATATTCTTACGGTGAAATAAGCTTCTCCACTTCTTCAATGTTGGGGTTTGATCTGGTAATAGAGTATGATGCCAAGGATGATGAACAGCTGTCGACAATAAAGCTTAATATGGGTAGTTCATCATTGGTTACCTTGGATACTTCAGTAAAGTATCTGGAGGATTATACCATACCAAAGCGTGATGGAAATGCCAAGGTTTATGATTCACTAACCGAGAGCGGTGATTATTATAATTCTTTTGATACCGACAAGTATTTATCTGATTTGTCCGACAGGCTTGGTATTGATTTGAATAGTATATTGGGGTATTTTCTTCCCAGCTACTAACTTGACGGTATACGGGGTGCGTTGCACCCCGTATATTTATGTTTTATATAATTTTAATAAGTATTTTCTTTTTTTCTATCTCCGCTTATGGTACACTATACAATAGCTGTGAATGCATTTTTTCTCTATGATGGTTTACTGTCATAAATACAAGAAACTCGGAGGATATAATGCCTAAGGAAACACGTCTTGATGATGACGCTTTAATTTATAATAAAAGCGAAAATCAAACAGAAAAAGAAAAGCTAAAGAATATGCCACCGAAAAAAAGAATAGTTTATTTTTGGGATTATTATAGGTATCATGTGTTAATCTTTATAGTATTGGCTGTGTCTGTATATTTTATTATACAATCATTTACCAAGCCTAAGACTGAAGCCAAATTATTTGCCGTCATAATAAATAACACTATACAACCTGAAACATGGGATGAGTATTCAGAAAAGGTAGCCGAGTATTTAAAGCTCGATCCCGAAGCAGAAGAAGTATTACTCAACTATAATTTCTATTATAATGGCGATCCTGAGTATGAAATAAATATGCGCCAGGCCTTTGCCGTATATTTGGCTGCATCAGAGTTAGACGTTGTAATAGCACCGATATCGGAGTTCGCCAACTTTGTTAAATACGGGTTCTTAACTCCCTTATCCGAACAGCTGCCCACCGATCTTTATAGTTCACTGACAGACAAATTTTATCTGGGAGGAACGGAGGATAATCCTAAGGTTGCCGCCTATGGGATATATATGGCAGACACCAAGCTTTACAAGGAGCATTCGATTGCTCCCTCCGATGACGATCCCGTTCTTATAGGAATAATCGCAAATTCTACTCATAAAGAAAATGCAACCGAATTTATACGATATTTATTTAGTGAAAAATAAACGAGCTGTTTAATTAAACAGCTCGCCTTTTTATTTCTTATTGATATATCCCTGTGCCTTTAACAGCTCTGCAATCAGAACCGCTCCACCGGCTGCACCTCGTACGGTGTTATGGGATAATCCTATGAATTTATAATCATATACATGGTCCTCGCGAAGCCTTCCCAATGTAACACCCATACCATTCTCATAGTCTCTGTCCAATTTGGCCTGCGGACGGTTTTCCTCTTCAAAATACTTCAGAAACTGCTTAGGTGCACTGGGTAACTCAAGTTCCTGAGGTAATCCCTTAAACTCATTCCAAGCCTTAATAATTTCTTCCTTAGTGGGCTTTTTCTCAAAGCTGACAAATACCGCTGCTGTATGTCCATCGGTTACAGGTACACGAATGCATTGGGTGGTTATAGTAGGTCCTTCTGCTTTTACTATCTTTCCGTCCTCTACCTTACCCCATATTCTTAAGGGCTCCTGTTCACTCTTTTCTTCCTCTCCCCCGATGTAAGGAATAACATTATCAACCATCTCAGGCCAATCATTAAAATTCTTACCCGCTCCGGATATAGCCTGGTATGTGGTAGCTACTACAACCTTAGGTTTAAACTCCTTAAGCGCATGTAAAGCAGGGGCATAGCTTTGAATAGAGCAGTTGGGTTTTACCACAATAAAGCCCTTATCCGTTCCAAGACGCTTCTTCTGTGCCTCAATAACCTCAAGGTGCTCAGGATTCATCTCGGGTACCACCATTGGTACATCTGAAGTCCATCTGTGGGCACTGTTATTAGAAACAACAGGCGTTCCCGTCTTAGCATATGCCTCTTCAATTGCCTTTATTTCATCCTTAGACATATCCACGGCACTGAACACGAAATCAACACTGCTGCTTACCTCTGATACCTCGTTTACATCCTTCACGATTAAACCCTTAACCTTATCCGGGATGGGTGAGGTCATTTTCCATCTTCCTTCGACTGCCTCCTCATATGTCTTGCCTGCACTTCTGGGGCTAGCCGCCACCGTAACCACCTCGAACCATGGGTGGTTCTCAAGCAGAGATATAAACCTTTGACCGACCATTCCGGTACCCCCTAGGATACCTACTTTTAATTTTTCCATTAACACTTCCTCCTGGTTTGTTCTTGTGTGGCGAACATCTGTCTTTTTAGTAAATATACTATACAATAAATTTGGAAAAAATCAATAGTTTTTTAATAAAAAATATAATTTTGGCTATTCTGTCAGAAATAATATAATTTTAACAAAATGTTTGGTTATTTTAGCATACATAGATATTCTTCCAGAATAATTTTTAAATCATTCATCGTATTTATCTCATTTATTCTGTTCCTAAATCTGGCAGAACCGGGAAAGCCCGAGGTATACCATGAGACATGTTTACGCATTTCTCTCATTGCTATATATTCTCCCTTGTGCGCAACAGCCAGCTTTGCATGTCGAAGAATCATATCCATAACCTCCTCGAACTGAGGCTTCGGAATCATTATTCCACGCTCCAGATAAGCCTTTATCTGCTCAAATATCCAAGGATTGCCTCTGGCTGCTCTGGCAATCATTATACCGTCACAACCGGTTTGAGTCAGCATATTCTTTGCATCAATCGGTGTCACCACATCGCCACTTCCTATAACAGGTATGGATACCTCCTCTTTTACCCTTCGAATTATATCCCAATCCGCTTTTCCACCATAATACTGGTCTCTTGTCCTGGCATGGATTGCTATGGCAGCAGCGCCGTTTTGCTCGGAAATTTTGGCTATCTCAACCGCATTGATATTTCCTTCGGTAAAACCCTTTCGTATCTTTACGGTTACAGGCTTATTTATAGCTTTAGAAACTTTGTCTACTATCTCAGCCACCAGCTTGGGATTATTCATTAAGGCAGAGCCCTCCCCGTTATTAACCACCTTAGGTACAGGACAGCCCATATTGATATCAAGGATATCAAAGTCCATATGCTCTATATTCCTAGCCATATCAGCCATTATGTCAGGTTCGGATCCAAATAGCTGTACTGCTACCGGCCGCTCATCTTCGCTTATAGTCATTAGCTCCTTGGTATTCTTATTGTTATATTTGATACCCTTTGCACTTATCATTTCTGTATATACTAAATCTACGCCCTTTTCCTTACATAACAAACGAAATGGCAGGTCTGTTACCCCCGCCATTGGACCAAGACTAAGCTTTCCCTTTATCTCTACATTCCCAATATAAAAACTCATAATATCTCCAATCTGATCATTTTAGGTTTTTATCAGCAATAATTTTTAAACCTTTCAACAATAAATTAGGATCGTATATATCTATTACATCCGTGTTATTAGCAATTATTCTTCCCAGACCTCCCGTTGCCACAACGGTACATTTATCCAGGCCGGCTTCCTTAATCATCCTTCTTATAATATATTCTGTCTGTCCAATACATCCAAATACAAGACCCGCCTGAATACTGGTAACTGTATCTTTTGCCAGAATAGTATCGGGAAGAGCAATCTCAACCTCAGGAAGTTTAGCTGTATCAGCCCACATTGCATTAGCCGACATTTTAAGACCCGGACTCGTTACGGCGGCTATAAGGGAGCCATCCTCTGTAATAAGGTCGTATTTGTTTGCTGTTCCGAAATCAGCCACAATTACAGGACCACCGTATATTTCATAAGCTCCTACCGCATCGGCAACCCTGTCTGCTCCCACTTCCTTAGGATTAGGTATCGGTATCTTTATTCCTGTCTTTGTTCCTACCCCGATATTTAAGGGTACTAAGCCCAGATATTTCTTTATGCCAGATGTAAGCGAATACATTACTCTTGGTACAACAGAAGCAATTACCACTGTATTAATGGCTTCTTTATTTATTCCCTTTAGTTTCAAAAGGTCCACTATAAAAAGTCCATACTCATCAGAGGTTCTGTTAATCTTTGTAGTTAACCGAAACTTAGCCTTTATATCATCTTCCTCAAAGACTCCCATAGTGATAGCAGTATTTCCAACGTCTATAACAAATATCATATGGTTAACCAGCCTTTCTTATATAAAATCAGTATATTTAAGGTTCTATAGCAGCTTTGAAGCATCCTCATTCAGGAAAAACACCTTATAATAAAGCTCCAGGGACTCTAAAAGCTCCTTCTTAGTCCTCTGAATTTCCTTTATCTTAAGGGCACTTCCAATCTCATCAAAAAAGAAATCGTCTTCCTTAGCATCAACCCTGAACAGTAAGGTTCCGTCCTTATCAAATTCCAAGGAAAGAATGCCCCCCACATCCTCAGTAAAAAGAACGCACATGATTTTAAGCTCATTCTTTATCTGTTCCGGAAGAGCCTGAAAATCCTCATTGATATAATATTTCTTTTCATAAGCACTGCTTGCACATAGAACGACTCTGTCCTGATACATATATAAGCTCCTTATATTATATTTCGTGTTTTACTCATTACCGAGTGTGGCTACCATTATTGCCTTAATTGTATGCATGCGGTTCTCTGCCTGATCAAAAATAACCGTGCTAAATCGCTCGAACACATCATATGTGATTTCATTACCCTTGACCGCAGGAAGGCAATGAAGGACTATTGTATGTGGTTTACCCGTTTTGGCAAGAAGCTCATCATTAACCTGATATGGCTTTAATAATTTTATCCGTTCTGCTGCCAAATCCTCTTCACCCATTGAGCACCATACATCCGTATAGATGGCATCCGCATTATGAACGCATTCTATCTTATCGGTAATCTCGACTATACTACCGAAGGATATGGCATATTCTTTGCATTTATCAATAAGCTCCTTTTTAGGCCAAAGTGACTTCGGAGACAGAATCGTGATATTAACTCCCATCTTGGATGCCCCAATCAGAAGGCTGTTAGCCATGTTGTTACGCCCGTCTCCCACATATACCAGTTTTAACCCTTCAAGCTTACCAAACTGCTCTTTTAATGTCAAGAAGTCAGCAAGAATTTGCGTGGGATGATACATATCCGTCAATCCGTTCCATACCGGAACCCCGCTGTACTTTGCCAGTATCTCAACATTTTCATGAGCAAACCCACGAAATTGTATTCCGTCGAACATCCTGCCTAAGACTCTTGCCGTATCCTCGATACTTTCTTTATGACCCAGCTGAATATCCTCACTGCCCAAATATTCAGGATGACCTCCCTCATCTATGCAGCCTATGGTAAAAGAACATCTGGTTCTTGTGGATGGCTTCTCAAAAATCAGAGCTATGTTTTTACCCTTGAGACTGTTCCCAAGAATCCCTTTTTTCTTTTTTTCTTTAAGCTCACTCGCTAAGTTGAGTAAATATTCAATTTCCTCCGCAGTATAGTCTTTTAATGTTAAAAAGCTACGTCCCTTTAGATTCATTAAAACTCCTCCCGTCAACTTCTTATAAATATAACTATTTTATGTTTATTTATACATTATAATAAATTTATGCCAATGTCAAGAAAAAAATACCCGGGTAATGGTTTATTTTGCTACCCGGGTGTTGCAGAATATGTTGCAGAATATTATTCATCATTATTTAGCTTATTCATTAAATCCTGTTCTAATATTTCCTTAGATGTCTTCTTCAGTAACAGTGCTTTTTCATATTCCTCTCTGTATGGCATAACATCCACTTCTTCATTTGTTCCTATACGCCATGCCCTGCTATGTTCAAATACCTCCTCACGGGACATCTGGAAAATAACATCGTTATTGGCAAATGATCCTTCGAAAAGATATGTTGTAAATGCCACAAACCCCTCATCCGAGTTAACGATATCCTTACCGAGAATTAATGTATTATCAAGGGACAGCCCCATTATATTAGCTATCGTAGGCAGAAAGTCGATATGTCCACCGGTAGTATGAATTGTTTCTTTCACATTACTGTCAGGTATATGAATAAGCATAGGTACATTAAGCATTTCATCATAGTCATATTCTCTGCCGATGAAATTGCTGACACTCTCCTTAACATCTTCCATATTACAGTTCAGTCCATGGTGATCTCCATATAAAGCAAATACGGTATTGTTGTATAATCCCGCTTCCTTCAAATCAGATATAAACTGTCCGATTGCTTCGTCTGTATAACGTACAGTCTGCAGGTAATCGCCAAACTTTGTATCCACATCCTCCTCCAAAAGCTCCAAGGATCGATATTCCTCATCCAGAATAAACGGATGGTGATTAGTCAAGGTAATTACAAAGGAGAAATAGGGTTCCTGCTGCTCTTTTAGTATGGAAACCAGTTGACTGAACATCGATTTGTCTGATATACCCATCCCAAAGATCTCGTCCTGATTAAGATCCTCCAGGCTGTAATAGTCCTCAAATCCCTGATAAGGATATGCAGCCTCTCTATTCCAGAAGTCACCCTCATATCCATGAACCGCAAACGCCTTATATCCTTGCTCCCTCATAAGCCACGGCAGTCCGTTGAATACATTGTCCTCATACAGACGATATATTTCACCGTCGATTAGCGGATATAGACTGTTAAGAGATGAGAACTCGGCATCAGCGGTATTTCCCTTTCCTACATTGGAAAAATACTGATCAAAATAAATAGTATCATTCTCAATCAGTCTGTTGAGGTTTGGGGTTATTTCCTGCCCATTGTACAGGGCATTAATCACAAAATCCTGAAAGGCCTCCAGTTGAATAACCACCAGATTTTTTCCTTCCCCGATTTGATAGTATTTGGGTATTTGCGGTTCTATTATATTATCACTGACTACTTCAAGTATCTCTTCCTCATCCATTTCGCTTTTGGCAAGATTATCGGCTATGACTTCATAGATATCTCCCACATGACTTGTAAAAAATTCCATGCTATTAACTCTTGCAACGGCGGCTGAGCTAAACGGATTGGTAATCATGGTAAAAATAAGTACCGTAACCAGAGAAAAAGCTATTTTAAGCTCTGTGTGATAGACCGGCTTAATATTGCTGAATCTTTTCGAATATCTCTTAAAAGAAATATATACAAAGGGAATATCTATAAAAAGAAGAAAGCTGGCCGGTATAAGTGTCGCTATGAAGCTGTCAGGCACCGCTGTTACAGCCTTGGCCTGCCAAAGCTGTCTAATCGAAACCGTCTGATTATAATAGTTATAATACATCGTATCGGCAAACATAAGGAGGCTTAACAGGCTATACACTAAGAGGAATATTCCCCTCTTACGCTTTAGCCCACATCTTCCAAAGAATATAAAAATCAGTCCCCATACCGCCATACTGATTATTATTAATACCAGCTCCATCTTATTCACATCGATTAATGCATAGTAAATCATCATCTTTAGAGCAAACAAAGCAGATATACAGTATGGCGACAATATAAATTTTTTAAGTCTCTTCATATTTACCACCCAAATCACAACTGTAATACATTTACATATTAACTCATTGAAATAATACAACACTGTATCAAGGAAAATCAAGTAAAAAAATCTTAACTTTTTCTTAACAAAAAAATAATAATATCAAAGAAAATTAATGGGCACATAAAGTATTAATAATACCTTAAGCACCCATTGTTTATCGTTACTATGTCAGCAGACTAATCTTCCTTAATAACCTCAACCATAGATTTAGCCAGTCCGGCTATACCCTGAATCTCGGACGGAATGATTATCTTAGTAGCTTTGCCGTCTGCTGCCTTCTCGAATGCCTCCATGCTTCTTAGCTGAAGAACTTCGATTGTAGGATCAGCTTCCTTAAGGAACTTAATTCCTTCAGCTCTTGCTTGCTGTACCTTTAAGATTGCCTCAGCCTCACCCTCTGCTTCTCTAATCATGGCTTCTTTCTTAGCCTCAGCACGGAGTATTGCTGATTTCTTCTCACCCTCTGCATTAAGAATTGCGGATTCCTTATTACCCTCAGCAACAAGAATAGCGGATCTTTTCTCTCCTTCTGCAATGAGTATGGCCTCTCTACGCTCTCGCTCAGCCTTCATTTGCTTCTCCATGGCATCCTGAATGGCTGCAGGAGGAATAATATTCTTAAGCTCAACACGGGTTACCTTAATACCCCAAGGATCAGTTGCTTCGTCAAGTATCTGACGCATTTTGCTGTTAATTATCTCTCTTGAGGTTAATGTCTCATCCAACTCCAGATCACCAATAATATTTCGAAGTGTGGTTGCAGTCAGATTTTCTATGGCTAATAAAGGATTATCCACACCATAGGTATATAGCTTGGGGTCGGTAATTGCAAAGAATACTACGGTGTCAATCTTCATGGTTACATTATCCTTTGTAATTACAGGCTGTGGAGCGAAATCCACCACTTGTTCCTTAAGAAGAACTCTCTTTGCCACTCTATCAATTAGGGGTAGCTTAAAATGTAATCCCACATCCCAGGTAGCCTGATATCCTCCCAAACGCTCCAAAATATAAGCATTTGCCTGAGGTACTATCCTAATACAGGACGCAAGGATTAATAAAACCAGTATAGCAAAAATGATGATAATTGCTTCTATAGGCAATGTTTATCCCTCCTTTTTTATATTCACCATTAACTTAACTCCCGATATAGATTCTACTATGACTTTTGTTCCTTTTTCTATTATCTCTCCGTTTACGGATCTGGCCGTCCATTCCAAGCCGTTAATAGTTACACTTCCGGTTGCATTAATATTATCAATCGTAGAAGTTACCAATGCTTCTTTTCCTATTACTGTCTCAAAATTTGTTTTAGTTCTGGTAGAATTAAAGTATTTTTTAACGAAGGGTCTGGTAAAGAATAATAAAACCAGGGATATTACAAGGAATAATATGATTTCTACAAGCAAATTATCATAGAACAATGATACTATAAATGCTACGAGCGCTCCGCCCGCAAACCATATGGTGGTCAGCCCTAATGTTATCATCTCAACAAATATTAAAAATGCGAGAAGTATAAGCCATGCTATTGAATTTGCCATTCCTGCCGCCCCCCTTTCTATAACTTATAGTATCATTTTATAGAAAAGACACTGTTAATACAATAGTTATGCATGTTTTTTAATTATATTTTAATCTTCAATATGTTTATCGGTTGTCGCTCTTCTTTGTCTCGCGGCCTCATACATTAATATGCCGGCGGCTATGGCCGCATTCAATGATTCCACCTTGCCTGCCATCGGTATCCTAATCAGGTTATCCGCCATGGCTACTGTGGCTTCAGACAGACCGTTGGCTTCATTTCCGATAAGCAGGCCGCACTTTCCTAAGAAACATCCGGATGTATCATATGGGACACCGGATAAATGTGCGGCAAACAGCTTAAATCCGCCTTCCTTCAGGCCGGCAAGAACCTCTAAAAAGTCCTCCGCTTCATAATATGGGACCCTAAAAATAGAACCCATTGTGGATCGTACCACCTTGGGCTGCAAAACATCTGCACAGGAGCGGTTCAGTATGATGCCTGAAACCCCCGCACCCTCTGCAGTCCGTATTATCGTTCCTAAGTTACCCGGATCACGGATATCCTCCAGTATCAACAGAAACGAATCCTTACCATTGATTATTTGGTCTAAGGTATATACGGGTTTTCTGACAATTCCCATAATACCCTGTGGTGTCATTGTGTCTGTCACCTGATTAAAAACCGAATCCTTTATAATCTCATATTCCAGCCCTATGAAGAATTCCTCTGTCATTATCTTTTCCTGACAGAAGCTTTCAGACATATAGGCCTTAACCAATAATCCTGAGGCCTTAGCCTCCTCGAGCATCTTAATTCCTTCCACAATAAATAAACCCTGTTCCCTTCTTGCCTTGGATTTTCTTTGTAACAGCGCAAGATTTTTAATCTGTGGATTGTTCGTACTGCTGATTATCGATTTGGAATTCATATTAGTTATCCTCTTGCATTTTACTAAGCTTCGCTGCTTGATCAGCCGCAATCAGACTGTCAATTATCTCATCAAGGTCTCCGTTTAATACATTCTCGATCTGATGAAGAGTGAGTTTTATTCGATGATCCGTTACACGCCCCTGCGGGAAATTATATGTTCTAATCTTCTCGGAACGGTCACCTGTACCAACCTGGCTCTTTCTAGCCTCGGCCTCTGCACTCTGTGCCTTCTCAAGCTCCATTTCATATAGTCTTGAGCGTAATATCTTAATCGCCTTATCCTTATTCTTTAGTTGGGATTTTTCATCCTGGCAGGTAACAACTATTCCCGTCGGAATATGAGTTAATCTAACTGCCGAGTCTGTCGTATTAACGCTTTGTCCGCCGTTTCCCGAGGATCTGAATACATCAAATTTACATTCGTTAAGATCAATTTCGATATCAACCTCATCCGCCTCGGGCATAATAGCCACGGTTGAGGTAGATGTATGAATTCTGCCTCCGGATTCTGTAACTGGTACTCTCTGAACGCGATGAACACCGCTCTCATATTTAAGCTTTGAATAGGCTCCCTTACCGTTAATCATAAAGATAACTTCTTTAAATCCACCTATTCCGTTCTCGTTCAGGTTCATCATATCTATTTTCCAACGATTTCTCTCGGCATACATAACATACATTCTGTATAACTCTGCCGCAAATAAAGCAGCCTCATCGCCGCCTGCACCGGCCCTGATTTCCACTATAACGTTCTTATCATCATTAGGGTCCTTAGGAAGAAGAAGTATCTTAAGCTCTTCTTCTATCTCACTTATTCGTTGCTTACTCTCATTTAATTCTTCTCTTGCCAGTTCACGGATTTCCTCATCGCTTTCTTCCTCAAGCATCTGAAGACTATCCTCCATTGTTTTTACCATATCCTTATATTCCAGATACTTCTCAACGATCTCAGCAAGATCGGATTGCTCCTTCATAAGATCCCTATAATGCTTCTGATCATTGACTACATTGGGATCCATAAGCTCTTGTTCTATTTCCTTATATCTAATCAGTATATCTTCTAAACGATCAAACATCCGGCACGCCTCCATTATTTTCTATCAAATTGGCCTCTTACCATATACCACACGATCAAGCCCACTTAAATCCTTCTTTACATTAATATCAATAAATCCTTGTTCTTCGAGCATTTTAGATACCGCTCCACCCTGGTCATATCCAATTTCAAAGAATAAATATCCTCCCGAATTTAGAAACCGGTTAACCTCATCGATTATCCTCTTATAATATACCAGTCCGCTGGCCCCGGCATCCAAGGCAAGCTTAGGCTCATGGTCTTTTACCTCCGGCATAAGAGATAATATTTCCTCGGTCTTTATATAGGGTGGGTTTGATACTATTATATCAAATACTCCCTCTACATTATCAAATAAATCGCTATAAATAAAATCTACTTCTGCACCTAATCTATATGCATTTCTTTTTGCTACTTTCAGTGCCTCTCTTGATATGTCAATACCGACTGCCTCTTTTATGTTTCCCAATTTAGCAAGGGATATTATTATACATCCTGATCCCGTGCACATATCAAGCACTGCTTTATCCTTAGAAACCTTCAGCACCTCTTCCACGAGTAGCTCCGTATCCTGCCTTGGGATCAGAACGTTTTCGTCAACCTCAAATTCCAGTCCCATGAATTCCTGCACGCCTGTTAGGTATTGTAGGGGAACATGCGATGCTCTTTTCTCTATCAATTTCTTATATTCAAGAGCCTTATCCTCTGAAACCTTCTTATTCTCATGCATGAAAAAATCTGCTCTGTTAATCCCAAACACATGGGCAAGCAGATACCATGCATCAATATCGGCATCTGCTATCCCACTTTTTTTAAGGAACTCACGTGCAGTCTGTAATAATTCTTTATAGGTACTCATTTTACCAATCTATGCCCTCCGGTCAATTAAGCGGTTATTTATCATCATTAAAATCCAGGTATTTATCAAGGGCTCTCAAAATTTCATCATCTTCCTCGTAATCACTCTTTGGACTGGCGATACTGATCTCAGATGTGGCAGAATATTCACTTTTCGCCGTATCCTTTCTCCTAATCGGCGATTCCTTCTTAGACTCCTTAGTCTTTATGGTCTTTTTATCTGCTTTAGCAGATTTCTCCTTAACAGCCGAAGCCTTCTTGGTTTCATCCTCGCTTGCCTGCGGCTTCTCCTGCTTGCTGTCACGACGCTTTTTTTGAGCCTTTTTCTGAGGCTTTTCTTCTTCCGATTCCTTTTCTAAAAAGCCTCTCCAATCAAATATTGTCTCTACAGATTTTATTGCCACCTCAATCATATCATCGTCAGGTTCCTTGGTAGTTAGTGCCTGCATCCACAGACCGGGCTTACTAAGTACATTGACTATCTTGCTCTCACTTCTACCGGCTAAGCGGATAAATTCATATGATATCCCTGCAATTGCAGGAACCAACAGTATCCTTGACAATACTCTTAATGGCAAGGTCGGCGGTCTAAGAACAACAAAGAATACCAGACTTATCAGCATGACAAGCAGCATAAAGCTGGTTCCGCATCGTTTATGGGCCTTTGTCTGCCATTTGACATTTTCCACTGTGAGCTCAAAGCCGTTCTCAAGGCAATTAATTGTCTTATGCTCTGCCCCATGGTACATAAATACTCTCTTTATTTCCTTCATCATAGAGGCCAATAGAATATAGCCGATAAAAATCAGCAGCCTTATTATTCCTTCCAATAAGGATAGCAGAAAGATGCTGTCTATCCACCTCGCAAATAGGTTTGACACCAAAACAGGCAGTACCATAAATAATGAGATGGATATTGCAAGGGATACAATTATAGCCAAAGCCATAAGTAGAGCATTTGTCTTTTCGGACACTTCCTTTTTGTCCTTTTCTGCTTCTTCATCAAAAAAGCTTGCCGAGAAATTCAATACCTTCATACCAATTACCATAGAATCGATAAATGCAAGCATACCTCTAAAAATCGGAAGCTTAAACAACTTTACCTTGTCAGAAAAATCCTTATGCTTTTTCTTTACCACAGTAATTTCATTGTTTGGTTTTCGGACTGCTATGGCGTATTCATCCTTATTTTTCATCATTACGCCTTCAATAACAGCCATTCCCCCAATACCGGATGGTTTCATTTTTATCCCAGGCCTTTCTTAAATTAATATTATCTTATGTGTATGTGTACTTATTTTATAATGAAATAGGTTGAGGAAGCAAACCTCAACCCGATTTTCAATGCTCTATAAAAGTGCTTTAATTGTCATCCTTATTAATACCATATCTGCGATTAAACTTCTCAATTGCACCACGGGCTGCAGCAGTCTTTTGCTGACCGGTATAGAATGAATGGCATTTGGAACAAATCTCAACACGGATTTCTTCCTTTGTTGAACCTGTAACAAATTCATTACCACAGTTACAAGTCACCTTAGCCTGAAAATACTTGGGATGGATCTCTGTTTTCATGATTTCACCTCTTCACTACAAATCTACTATATTGGTCATTATATAATAATCCCAACTTAATAAACAGCTTACTAATTATAGCATAGCTATTTTCCCTTTGCAATACCTAAAAGACAATTTTGGTCTGTTTCTAAAGTGCTAAAATTTCTTATTTTATTTTAAGGCATCTGTGTTAGCACTCCATCCTTCATTCTAAAGACAATATCCGCCGCCTTAGCAATCTCCATATCATGTGTCACCACTATAATACAATAACCTTGATTATGGGCAAGGCTATGAAGAATATCCATAACATTCTTTGAATTTGCAACATCCAGATTGCCCGTTGGCTCATCAGCCAGTATAAGTTTTGCTCCTGTCGCAAGACTCCTGGCTATAGCTACCCTCTGCTGCTCACCTCCGGATAGATGCGCAGGAAATCTCTTCATCTGCTCCTGTTTAATACCCACACTCTCCAGTAGTTTTTTGGCTCGGGGCCTGGCTTCTGCCGGTTTTACATTGCACAGCTCCATAGGATAACATACATTTTCCAACACTGTAAGCAGGGGGAAAAGCTGGAAGGCTTGAAAAATCATCGATATGCTTTCACGGCGATATTGATCCATGTCAAGATTCTCAAGGTTTTGACCATCAAAGGCAATGGAACCTTCTGCCGGACGGTCAAGGCCGGCCATCATAGAAAGCAGTGTGGATTTACCCGAGCCGCTTGGTCCCACAATAGCATATAATTTGCCGGGATCAAACGAGCAGCTTACATCAGCAACTGCAGGTGTTTCGGAATTATTATAATAATAGCTCACATTTGATAGAGTTAATAATGACATAAGACAATCTCCTCTCTTTATGACAGTTTGATATAAGATTATTCTTTAACCTGTAAGAGTTCCAAAACCTTACGCCGCGTAACCTCATAGGATGCAATTACCACAGATAATGTGCAGCAAAGCACATACAATCCTCCGCAGAGAACAAGCGAAATGGTACTTCTCGCAAACAATCCGGGATTATATATTACAAGCCCCAGGGCCGCTAATAGCAAACCTAACACTACTAAGCTTATCTGCTCAAATGATAGCATACACCGAACACGAAGCTTTGTGGTTCCCAGTATTCGCAAAATCGCGGCCTCCTTTGCAGATTGCACAACTATAAGACCATACGCCACCAGTCCGATAAGAGCCGCTACGACTACGGCTATCGGAAATAGTAATACAAGCATATCCCGTACTCGCTTTATGTTATCAAGCTCTGTTGTGTCTAGATTGTATGACATGGCCTCCATGTACTTACTATCAATTCTGGCCAGCTCATCAAGATAATCCCTAAGTATGTAGGGTTCTTCTTTATTTACAAGGGTAAAATCTCCGAACTCGACGGACGCATATATATTACCTCCTCAATAAATTGTTACAACCTTAATTGGTACTATGTTCATGCTTTTGTATTATTATGCGTTATTATACCATTTATAGACATGTTGTGCATCCTTAATTTCATATAAAACATTAAGAGCATATCTATATTACCTACATAATGTGTGTAACCACACAGTTCGGTAATAAAGATATGCTCTTATTACGGGTCTTTAATACTTGAGTAATGAAAAAAATCTTTTGCAGTACCTAAAAGACAATTTTGGTCTTTTTGATTATCTCGATAAACTCGGCATTCGTTCTTGTTCTTATAAACATATCGAGGATTCTCTCTAGGGCCTCATCTGATTTCATACTGTTAAGGGCCCTTCGCATCAGATAAACAGCCTCCAGCTCTGATTGTGTAAGTAAAAGATCCTCTCTTCTTGTGCTGGACTTTGGTAAATCAATAGCCGGGAATATACGTTTTTCTGACAGGCTACGATCGAGAACCAGCTCCATATTACCTGTTCCCTTAAATTCTTCAAACACCACATCGTCCATACGGCTGCCGGTATCTACGAGGGCTGTTGCGAGTATTGTAAGACTTCCTCCCTCTCTCATTTTCCTTGCCGCTCCGAAGAATTTTTTAGGCATGTATAGAGCCGCCGGATCGAGTCCACCTGACAATGTTCTGCCGCTTGGCTGTACGGTTAGGTTATATGCTCTGGCAAGCCGCGTAATGCTGTCTAATAATATAATAACATCCTGCCTGTGCTCGACTAAGCGCTTTGCCCTTTCGATAACCATTTCCGATACCCTCTTATGGTTTTCGGGAAGCTCATCAAAGGTGGAATAGATTACTTCAACATTCTTGCCTTCGATAGATTCCTTAATATCCGTAACCTCTTCCGGTCTTTCGTCTATCAGGAGAATAATCAGCTTCATTTCAGGATGGTTTCTGGTCACAGCTTTGGCTATTTGCTTTAATAATGTGGTCTTTCCCGTCTTAGGCTGGGATACAATCATGCCCCTTTGCCCCTTGCCTATAGGTGATATAAGATCTACCATTCTCATTGCAACCCCTGCACCAGGCATCTCAAGATGAATTCTCTCATTGGGAAAAACAGGCGTCAAATCTTCGAATTTCGGACGTTTCTGTACCTCATTCGGATGAAAGCCATTAACTTCTTTGATATATAACAATGCGGAGAACTTCTCATTCTGACTCTTAACTCTGGTGTTACCCATAACGATATCACCTGTTTTAAGATTGAATCTTCTTATCTGTGCCGGAGATATATATACATCATTTTCACCCGGAAGGTAATTATCACATCTAATAAATCCATAACCATCCGGTAATACTTCGAGAATGCCCTCCTTTGTCTCTCCACTGTCAAGCTGTTCCATCTCAGAATGTCCGGATGGTCTCTTTTCACCCTTCGGAACAATCGGAGCCACATTCTTAGTGCTTTCTTCAGTGTTACTTTCATTTGAATCATGTTTCTTTAATGCTTCGATCAACTCGCTCTTTTTCAGCGATGCAATGTTCTTCATGCCTTTTTCTTTTGCAATTTTTCTCAATTTAACAAGCGTCATAGAATCATATTGGTTTTCCATAGGTTCAGCTCCTTTGATAATTTGTTGGGTTTTAGTCTGGATGGAATAAGAGGACAGATATGATATAGAAATTTTGCGAAATATTGCTATCCATATTAGTGCTTATTCCATTATACACCTTTTTACTCGGAATGTAAAATATTTTAAATCTAAAAATAATCGTATATTGATTTCATGTTCTACCGGTGCTATGATTACAATAATTACTGCATAATTATAGAATGCCGACAAGTATGCAATACTTAAAATTATAAAGGTGGGTTGTTATGGATATTAATGAAAAATCACTAAAGCTTCATGAGCAGTGGGGTGGGAAATTAGAGATTGTATCAAAATGTAAAGTTAATACCAGGGAAGATTTATCTCTTGCATATACTCCGGGCGTGGCGGCTGCCTGTAAAGTAATTTCGCAAAATCCCGAAGAAGCATACAGATATACTATTAAGAGTAATACCATTGCTGTTGTCTCCGATGGGAGTGCCGTACTCGGTCTTGGAAATATCGGTCCCTACGGGGCTTTGCCTGTTATGGAAGGTAAGGCAGTACTGTTTAGGGAATTCGGTGGAGTAAATGCCGTTCCCATCTGCCTTAACACTCAGGATACAGAGGAAATAATCAATACAATCGTTGCAATTGCCCCTACCTTTGGAGGAATAAATCTCGAGGATATCTCAGCCCCCCGATGCTTTCTGATAGAAGACAGGTTAAAGGAGCTTTTGGATATCCCTGTGTTTCATGACGATCAGCACGGCACAGCTATTGTAGTACTTGCAGGAATAATAAACAGCCTAAAGCTTGTCGGTAAGAAAAAGGAAGATGTTAAAGTCGTAGTTAACGGAGCCGGTTCAGCCGGAATCGCTATAACCAGATTATTATATACTTATGGTATAAAAAATATTATAGTCTGTGATATACATGGAATTATATCCTCAAAATATCCTAATCCTAATCCGGTTCAAAAGCAGATCCTTGAAATAGTTAATAAAGAAGATAGGCAGGGAACCTTAATGGATGCATTAATTTGTGCCGATATATTTATAGGTGTATCTGCTCCCAATATTGTGACCGCCGATATGGTATCCTCCATGAATAAGGATGCGATTGTATTTGCTCTCGCAAATCCTAATCCTGAAATACTGCCCGATGAAGCCAAAGGTGGCGGTGCCTGGATTGTGGCAACAGGACGCTCGGATTTTCCTAATCAGGTTAATAATGTTTTGGCATTTCCGGGTATATTTAACGGAGCATTAAAGGGACGTGCCGAAAGAATTACTGAGAATATGAAGCTGGCTGCTGCGGAAGCTATCGCAGGACTGATATTGGATTCGGAGCTTAATGAGAATTACATATTGCCCGAGCCTTTTGATCCCAGACTTTGCGACGCAGTAAGCGAAGCCGTAATGAAACATATATAATGGCATATTCTTGACTTGCCAAAGGAAGCAAAAAATGATATGTTAGGTACCATGAACCTATAGTACGTCTTACAACCAAATTCACTCAATTATACCATGAATAGGTATGATTCCTGGCAGGGAAAACACTAATTAAGGAGGTGTTATTATGCCATCCGATACCTTTATGCTATATAAACTTATGATATTATATATTTTGAGCCGTGTGGATTTTCCTTTGTCCAATGCACAGCTTACCTCATTCATTCTTGAAAAAGAATATACTAACTATTTTAATATTCAAAGAGCTATTTCTGAGCTTTTGGATGATGAATTTATTGCCGTTAAAAAAATAAGAAACAGCTCACTCTATATTATTACGGAAACAGGAAATGAAACTCTGCTGTTTTTTGATAATCTTATTTCACCCGGAATCAAAGAGGATATTGATGATTATCTGACTAAGAATAAATATGAGCTTAAGGAGGATGTATCCACTCCCGCAGACTATACTCAGGTGAAAAAGGGTGAGTTCTCAGTACGCCTTGCCGTTATTGAAAGAGGCTCGCATATTATTGATTTGACATTAAGCGTACCTACAGAAGAGGAAGCTGTTTCGATGTGTAATAATTGGAATGAAAAAAGCTCGGAGATCTATGCCTTCATAATGTCATCCCTACTAAACTGATGACTCGGCCAATCCACATACTTCCTCAATATATGCTAAGATTTCATCTTTCCCCTGCTTCGTTAATGACGAGAAGGGGAATATTTTTGTTCCTTCCTTCGCCTCGATACCCTTCCTTATCATCGCAATATGCTTTGCAACCTGACTTCTCTTTAGCTTATCGGTCTTGGTAACAATTATAACAGGAATAAATCCGTGATATATAATCCAATCATACATGTTTTTATCATTCTGTGACGGCTCATGGCGAATATCAATTAGTAAAAATACCGCCTTTAACATTTTCGATTTCATCAGATATCGCTCTACCATCTTACCCCATTGCTCCTTAACCGACACTGATGTTTTCGCATAGCCATAGCCCGGCAGGTCTACAAAATATAAGGCATCATTAATATTGTAAAAATTTATAGTCTGGGTCTTACCCGGCTGTGATGATGTCCTAGCCAGAGATTTACGGTTTATTAACGAATTAATCAATGAAGATTTACCGACATTTGATTTACCGGCAAATGCAATTTCGGGTAATTTATTCTCGGGAAGAGCACTGGTTATTCCGCATACTGTCTCAAGCTTAACATTTGTTATTTTCATTCCTTCACCTCCTTCGTTTAGTATTTAGCGCACCGTAGAAAGATATAAATGAGTAACCTAGGTTCCCATACACAAGGTATCTTGAGAGCCCGGTTACCCATAATATTTTACTGATATTTCTCTATGCGATTTCGCCTTTGCTTTTTTTAGTAGAACGCTTTACTGATGGTTTTCTTACAACACCATCCTCCGCCATAATAAGCTTCGGCTTTTCTTTACCGAGAATCACATCTCTTGTTATGATACATTTAACCACATTTGTATCCGATGGGATTTCGAACATGGTATCCATCATTGAAGCCTCCATAATGGAACGCAGTCCTCTGGCTCCAATCTTCCTGCTAAAGCTCTTTTTGGCAATCTCCTCAATGGCTCCCTCATCAAACTCCAGCTCGACACCGTCCAGCTCAAACAGCTTTTTATACTGTTTTGTTATAGCATTCTTCGGCTCAACAAGTATTCTAACAAGGGCCTCTTCATCAAGAGCATCCAAGGCCACATTTACGGGAACACGACCGACAAATTCAGGTATTAGTCCAAATTTAATCAGATCCTGAGGCATAACCTGGCGGAAAAGCTCTCCGATATTTCTCTTGTTCTTTTCAGATATCTGCGCATTGAAACCGATTGATTTTTGCCCTATCCTGGATTCAATGATTTTCTCCAAGCCGTCAAAGGCTCCACCACAGATAAACAAAATATTTGTTGTGTCAATCTGTATAAATTCCTGATGGGGATGCTTTCTTCCACCCTGAGGAGGAACAGATGCAACCGTTCCCTCAAGTATTTTAAGCAAAGCCTGTTGTACACCCTCACCTGATACATCTCTTGTTATCGAGGTGTTCTCAGATTTTCTTGTGATTTTGTCAATCTCATCTATATAAATAATCCCGTATTGAGCCCTTTCAATATCGAATTCGGCAGCTTGGATTATCTTCAATAGAATATTCTCGACATCCTCACCAACATAACCCGCTTCAGTTAATGCCGTTGCATCAGCAATTGCAAACGGTACATTAATAAGCTTTGCCAAAGTCTGAGCAAGATATGTTTTCCCTGAACCCGTAGGTCCCATCATTAATATATTGCTTTTTTGAAGCTCAACATCCAGGTCCTTATCTGACAACACTCTCTTATAATGGTTGTATACCGCAACAGATAATACCTTCTTTGCTTCGTCCTGTCCAATTACGTGCTGGTCAAGAAAGCTCTTGATTTCAGCCGGCTTCAACAGATTAATATCCGTATCCATTACCGGATCTCCATCGAACTCCTCATCAATGATTTCACTACATATTTCTATGCATTCGTCACAGATATACACTCCCGGGCCGGCAATCAGTTTTCTGACTTGATCCTGTGTCTTATTACAAAAAGAACATCTAAGTTGCTTTCTGTCATCTGCTTTTCCTGCCATTGTCACCTCACCTCATATCTCTCCATCGTGCAAAATGCATCGGTATTTATCTGCTTGACAGTATACCGTCAATAATACCGTATTTCTGAGCTTCTTCTGCACTCATATAAAAATCTCTTTCGGTATCCACTTCAATAACTTCAAGTGGTTTACCTGTATTTGCTGCCAATATCTCATTAATCTTTCTCTTGGTTCTCATGATGTTGTCTGCAACTATCTTAATATCTGTCGCTTGTCCTCTCGCACCACCTGAAGGTTGATGAATCATAACTTCAGCATTGGGTAATGCAAAGCGCTTACCCTTAGTTCCGCCTGCCAATAGAAACGCTCCCATACTGGCAGCCATTCCTATACATATGGTAGAAATATCACATTTAATATAATTCATGGTATCATAAATCGCCATTCCTGCGGTTACTGAGCCACCCGGGCTGTTAATATAGAAGTTAATATCCTTACCGGGATCCTCTGATTCGAGGAAAAGCATCTGTGCCACTATTAGGCTGGCAGTCGTATCATTTACTTCTTCCCCAAGAAATACTATTCTTTCCTTTAATAATCTTGAAAATATATCATAACTTCTCTCACCACGGCTGGTTTGCTCTATTACATAGGGTACTAAACTCATATTAATATCCTCCTTTTTAAAGCTTTTTATATTTCTTCTGCTTTTTCGACGACAAAGTCAACGGCCTTCTGAACCGCTATATCTGCCTCAATCTGCTCCTTCTCCCTGTCACCGATCATTTCCTTTAGTTTATCTATCTCCATCTTATACATGGATGCCATATTGGTCAATTCTTTTTCAAGTTCTTCCTCAGTAACCTTTATGTCTTCGGCTTTAACTATAGCCTCTAATACCAGACGGCTCTGAATTCTCTTTATTGCCTGTGGTCTTAAGCTTTCGATGAATTTATGAGAATCCATGCCGGTAAACTGGAAGTATTGCTCGAGGGATAATCCCTGATATCTCATTCTCTGTGCAAAATCATCGGCCATTATTCTAATTTGTGATTCAATCATAGGTTCGGGAATGTCCATCTTTGCGTCTTCAATAATCTTGTCTATGATCTCATTTTCCTTAGCAACCTTTAAATCCTTTTCTTTATTTTCCTTAATTGTAGCCTTTATACTGTCTTTGTATTCATCAAGTGTATCAAATTCCGATACATCCTGTGCAAAATCATCATCAAGCTTAGGAAGCTCTTTAACCTTAATCCCATTAATCTTTACCTTGAAAAGAGCAGGTTTTCCGGCCAATTCCTTAGAATGATATTCCTCAGGAAAGGTTACGTTTACATCAACCTCATCACCGATGGATTTTCCAATCAGTTGATCCTCGAAATTATCTATAAAGGAATTTGAGCCGATTGTCAACTCATAATTCTCACTCTTTCCGCCTTCAAAGGGCTCATCATCAACAAAGCCTTCAAAATCTATCACTGCGATATCGTCTTTCTGAACTGGTCTGTCATCCACGGTAATCATCCTGGAGTTTTGCTCTAATTCCCTATTTATACGCTCCATAACCTCTTCATCCGTTACGGTGACTTCCTTTTTTTCTACCTTAATACCCTTATATTCTCCCAAGGTTACTTCAGGCTTTACTGCAACCTCGGCTGTAAATATGAAGGGCTTTCCTTTCTCTATCTGTATTACATCGAATTCCGGTCTTGATACAATCTCAAGACCGCTTTCAAGAGCTGCCTTCTCATATGCTTCCGGAATTAATTCATTAGCCGCATCCTCATAGAAAATACTGGCGCCATACATTCTCTCAATTATTGCCAGAGGGGCCTTTCCTTTACGAAAGCCCTGTACATTAATCTTATTTCTGTTCTTACGATAGGCCTTCTGTATAGCTTGTTCAAATTCCTCTGCAGACGCCTCTATAGTAAGCTTAGCCATATTCTTTTCTAATTTTTCAACTTGTAAACTCATATCTGTTTCCTCCTAATTATGCCTTAGTATCTTTATTTTTATGGACCTAATCTACATCACGCAGATTAGGTGCTCAAAACACAAGTGTTTCTCGCTCACGTTGCACTTATCCAAGTAAATCATTTCGATTTATTGTGACACAAATGACTTGTCACTTAAATCGCACTGATTTACTTGGACTAATCTGCTTATCGTGGACATTATAACACAGTAGTTGTGTAATTACTATATTTTATTTTTGAGTAATGTTTTTTGTATAATGAATTTTTGAGTGATGTTTTTACCTTATATTAAATCTATTCATGTACCACATGTCCCTGTTCTTCCAGCTTTGTGACAATTTTATTTACTATGTCTTCACAGAGCTCATCGGTTATTGCTTCTGCCATAACCCGAATTACAGGCTCTGTTCCGCTTTCTCTGACAAGAATTCTTCCATCTCTGCCCAACTCCTCGCCGAGCTTGGATACATAATCCGTTATCTCAGTATCTTCTCTTACATCTGACTTATTCTTTACTCTTACATTGACCAGCTTCTGTGGATAAATACGGACCTCTTTACATAGCTCCGAGAGCTTAGCCTTGCTCTCAAGCATAACCTCCATAATCTTTAATGAGGTCAATATCCCGTCTCCGGTTGCGGAATGCTTACTGAATATAATATGGCCCGACTGTTCACCCCCAAGGGAATGTCCGTTCGTCTGCATATTCTCATATACGTACTTATCGCCCACCTTGGTCTGCTCATAATTAATTCCCTTTCGCTCGAGAGCCTCATAAAGCCCCATATTGGACATAACAGTTGTGACTACCGTGTTATTGCTTAAATCATTTTTCTGCTTCATGTATACACCACATATATACATGATTAAATCCCCGTCTATAATATTACCATTTTCATCAACAGCCAAACATCTATCCGCATCACCGTCATATGCAAAGCCCACATCCAGGCTATTTTCAACTACATGCTTTTGTAAAGCCTTCATATTAGTAGAGCCACAGTTTTTATTGATATTCGTTCCGTCAGGCTCATTGCCTATTACATAGGTTTTTGCTCCTAATGCATCAAAAACCCCCTTTGCAATAGTGGTCGCCGAACCGTTTGCCAGATCTAAGCCCACCTTAATTCCTTGAAATGAACGGGTTGCTAAGGATATAAGATATCCGATATATCGGTTTCTGCCTATTGCATAATCCACCGTTTTTCCGATATGTTCTCTTGTCATAAGTGGTATTATATCTTCATCACTATCTATGTAGTCCTCTATTAATTTCTCAACATCTGCCTCCAGCTTACAGCCGTTACCGTTAAACACCTTTATGCCGTTATCATAAAATGGATTGTGACTAGCTGAAATCATAATCCCACAATCAAATCTTTCAGTCCTGACCACATAAGATATACTGGGTGTAGAGGTTACATGCAGCAGATACACATCGGCTCCGCTTGCAGTTAATCCGGCAACGAGAGAATATTCGAACATGTAACTGGATCTTCTGGTATCCTTACCGATAACTATATTAGCTTTATGGTCTTTTCCGTAGTAATATCCTAAAAACCTTCCAACCTTAAATGCATGCTCAACAGTCAAATCTACATTAGCCTCTCCACGAAAACCATCGGTTCCAAAATATTTACCCATAAATTTAATCCTTTCCTGTTGCTTAATTATGACATAGACTTATATGTAAATATATGCTGATAAAATATAATTGCATACCATTATACTACATCGTCTCTTATTTTAACATATTCTGAACTTTTTTGAAAAGCAAATTTATTCTGTTATAATCAAAACGGTGTCAAGCATCTTAGTGCCTGACACCGTTTTCACTGTCGGCATACGCCGGATATATTAGTCATTATTGTCCGGACTGCCCTGACATGGCCTGTTCCTGGCTACGGATCATACGTCTTACCATTTCTCCACCAACAGAACCGTTTTGTCTGCTGGTTAAATCGCCATTATAACCCTGCTTTAAAGGAACGCCAAGTTCGTTGGCAACTTCCATTTTAAAACGATTAAGGGCTTCCCTTGCCTGAGGAACTTCAACTCTGTTAGAACCACTATTATTGTTACTTGCCATTATTTTCACCTCCGTTTGAATTATCAAAGCAAACAATTAACAAAATCAACTTGTAGGTTCAGCGGTATAAAGTTATTTTTATCCGCAGGTGATTTGTTCTTGTATTGCTTGTAATCATATTGTTAACAGAGTAGGCAAATATTATGATGGTAATTATTGTTCCTATATCCAATGAAAATAAATGAAAATCAAATTAAATAAACTTATTTTAGGAGGGTGCATTATGTGTTATGCACCCTCCCGATAAGTTTTGAAACATCTCTATATTATATTATGAATTAATGTTTTAACGACACTTAATTACCGGTATCCTCTCCGTTGGCTTTATCAATATGTGCCTGCCACTGTGCCATAACCTTTTCTACTGTCTCTGCGGGAGATAATGCTCCTGCATCCAAATCGTATGTAACATCGCCATAGTCAATACCGGCTATCATTGATAATTGAGAAATCATTCCATGCTCAGGCTCATAGAATAACGGTAATGTCTCCTCTACAGCTCTGAAATCTCTGAATAGCGGATAGAACTGGGTCTGCCAGTCATCATCATCATAACCCGGAGTGGTTTCAGTATATAGGTTATATGCAAATGCAACGTCTTCGGCTCTTTCTTTATCATGTGTAACCGGCATAACTATTACGTTTTCAGTAAATACGGTCATCATTTCACCCTCAGGTCCCTTCGGGAATATTACGAAGCCCCAATCGTCCTCCATATCCTTCCAGGTGCTAACCTTATACTGCTCTGCACATTGCATAGCCACTTGGCCTTCTTTGAACTTGTCAATAAACCAATCCCAATCCTCTGCATGATTTTCAGGCAGCGGATAATGATAGCCTTTCTCATACAAGCTCCAGCCCCATTCTAAAGCTTTAAGGAAATTAGGCTCGCCTGTTGCATTGTAGAACTTACCGTCTTTAATTCCTATAAATTTAGCGTTGTTAGAGAATACACATCCTCTGAAGAAGTCCTTAGAGAAACTGGCGATACCATATACATCCGGTATACCGTCATTATCAATATCACGGGTTGTTCGTCTTGCTATATCCTCAAGAGCTTCCCAGGTCCATTCATCATTGGCCTGAAGATCATATGGAAGGTCAGGATCAAGGCCTGCTTCTTCTAATAATCTCTTGTTCCAAAATACTCCCAGTCTAGGCTCCATTCTTCCGGTTGCCATACCATATACATGGCCATCCATAGTCATCATTTCTTTAACCTGAGGATTCCATTTCTCCTCGGTAAAATCAAAGCTCTCCAAGGTATCTAAAGGATATAGAAGACCTTGTGTTAATGGAGCAGCAATAAACTTCTGATCCATCACAAATATATCTGCCGCAGGATTTCCGGACATTATAGAGGTGACCACTATCTCTTGATATTCTCCCCAGCTACCTATGTTTTCACGAGTTATGGTAAAATTATATTTTTCCATAAACTCCTCTCTGAATTTCAGAGTGTCTTCCTCCCTCTTGTTGGTAGGTTCAGGATTCGGGTTGGTAGTCCACCAGTCAGCGATTACAATCGTTGTTCCCTTAAGATCTCTTGGCGGTTCTGTGGGTACCGGTGTTGCTGCTTCCTCTTCCTTTTCGTCCTTTTGCGCAACAGTAGGTGCAGCTGTAGGCTCTGCCGGTTCCAGCGGTTCTTCCTTGCTGCCACAAGCTGTCAGCCCCCAAATAAGCATTGAAGAAATCAATATTAATCCAAATATCTTTTTCCAATTACTTTTCATAAAATACCCTCCTTTTTAATATAAGTATATTTTACCATATCAGACAAAAAATTGGAACTATTTTAATCAAAATTAGTATTGATAATATCCCGAAATTTATTGGAATAATAACCCGTTACTTTTTAACATATAAATATATAAAAATACTAAAAGAGGCTTGCTTATGCTCTCGTCACTATCATCGCTTAACAAATTTTTATGGGGTATTCCGATGCCGATTCTGTTGTTTGGTGTTCATATATATTTTACGGTTCATCTGAAGGGCATTCAAAGGCACATAGGAAAGGCAATACATCTTTCAGTAAAGCAGGACGATTGTTCAGAGGGAGATATCAGCGCTTTTGCCGCTCTGACCGCCACCCTGGCGGCTACCATAGGAACAGGCAATATTGTTGGAGTCTCAACCGCAGTAGCTCTCGGAGGACCCGGTGCAATATTCTGGTGCTGGCTGACAGGTCTCTTTGGTATGGCAACCTCCTATGCAGAATGCTTCCTGGGTGTACAATTCAGAAGAAAAACAGAGGATAAAACATTTATAGGGGGTCCCATGTATGCTATCGAATACGGCATGAATAAAAGATGGCTTGCTATTCTCTTTAGTCTGTTTACTTTAATTGCATCATACGGCGTAGGTTGTTCCACACAGGCGAGAGCGATAACCGAAACATTCCAAACCCTATGGGGATTTCCTGAATTTATTGTGGGTGTTGTTGTAGCCATTATTGTCGGTCTTGTAATAGTAGGGGGAATAAAATCCATCGGGAAAATCTGCATGAGGCTTGTCCCTACTATGGGATTTTTCTATTTATTCGCATGTATAATCATATTAATAATTAATCGGGGATATATAATGCAGGCTTTTTATATTATCTTAAAGTCCGCCTTCCTTCCTTCAAAGCTTCCTGCGGCAGTAACAGGCGGATTTATTGGCGGAGGCCTAAAAATTGCCGCCAGATACGGAATCGCAAGAGGATTGTTCACAAATGAAGCAGGCCTTGGATCTGCGGCTATAGCTGCTGCAGGTGCCAAGACCTCTAATCCCGCAAGACAGGCTCTGATATCCATGAGCGCAACCTTCTGGGACACCGTTATTATGTGTGCAATAACCGGGATGGTAATTGTCACAAATCTACTTAGATATCCGGGCTCAGCAGAAGGCTATTCCTTCGCCGAGCTTACTACTGCTGCCTTTGAACCTATTCCCTTCGGAAGAATTATTCTGGGCATATCACTAATAGCTTTTGCTATCGCAACCTTGATAGGATGGTCCTATTTTGGAGAAAAAGCAGTAGAATATTTATTTGGAAAATCCGGAATCAATACATACCGCATATGCTATATAATTATGATCTATGTGGGTTCTGTCATGTCTCTAAGGCTTGTTTGGGAGCTTACTGACTTTGTGAATGCACTTATGGCTATCCCTAATCTTATATGCCTTCTTTACTTACGACACAGAATAACACCGTATAAATAATATTTAATAAAATCTACTTATATCCTTTGTATAAGATATTGTCCGCAACCCTAAGAGCCTCATCCTTACCCATCAGTTTGTTAATAATGGACAGTGAGAAATTAATCGCCGCACCCACTCCTCTTGAGGTGATAATATTACCATCCTCCACCACATCGGTATCTTCTACAATACTTCCGGTCATTTTGCTCTCAAATCCCGGATAACATGTTGCTCTCTTTCCTGTTAGAATACCTTTGGCTGCAAGCACACTGGGAGCCGCACATATTGCCGCTATATTTTTGTTTTTCTTATGGAACTCTCTTAATAATATATCCAGTCCCTTATGCTCCATTAAATGAGCCGTACCCGGCATACCGCCCGGTAGAACTAAAAGATCTGCATCATTAAAATCAGTGTCCTCAAATAAAGCATCAGCCATAACACCGATACTATGGGAGCCTGTAACCTTTATATTTCCCGTTATGGATATCATAGATATATCGATTCGGGCTCTTCTGAGTAAATCCACCACAGTCAATGCTTCTATCTCCTCAAAACCGTCAGCAAGAAAAATATATACCTTTGACATATGCTACCTCCTTTTTATATTATCCAATGGATATTTATGTGTATTCTAAGCTCATTATAATAGAAGGAGCATTCGTAATCAAGTAATCGAATGCCCCATCCATTTTATTTTTTAGCTCAATAACATTAGACTTGCCACTCCAACATTTTTGAGAGTAAGCATCGGCTTACAGCTTATATTTCTCCTAGTAGTTTTCTCAGGACAGACCTCCAACACATAGCAATCATCATAAGGAACATTAAATTCAAAGCATCCACAGGTCCCTACCTTTTCAGAGCAAATCAATATCTTTTCTTCACCACATACTTTATAAAGCTTAACGATATAGTAATGATTATGACAGCAGCCACAACCCCATATACAACCCAAAATTTTTCCGGGCTCGATCAGACAATCCTTAGACTTCTCCTTAACATAGATTACCTTTGTTCTTGCAGTATGATAGCGAACAGGCACCCTAACCGGGTATGGTTTATATTCTATCCTCGTTTCCGCGGGCGGGCAGGGAGGACACTCTGCAACTGGCTGTACGGCGGGAGGAGGTGTCGGTTCCCGAACAGGGGTTGGAGTCGGTGCGGGTGCAGGCACCCGTGTCGGTATCCGAGGCATGACCGCCGGTCTGATGCCCATGGAACATAGCATTCGGTGCAAGTATGCTTCCCCATATGGCGGCAGGCACCTCCATATAAATATTGGCGGCATCCTCAAATACATATAATGTACGGTTGGCCAGATTCTCACTACCCCAAAGACCATATTGAAGATGTGCATTATTACCTGTCCTAAATATAACAATTGCAATACTTCCGTTAGGTATTTCAAAACGAAGCTCTTTATCCAGTATCCCATTCGGTCTTGCATCGATTACAAATACATTTTGTACAGGGTCATTTCCACGAAGAATTTTCTCATGAAAATGGTCAGTCACTGTACCATTTGCGTTAAGATTTGTAATGCATTCATGATAGAATTCTATGCTTTCTCTTGCATCGTCGAAGAATTCACTGACATCAGCACCGATTCTTGACGCCGGTATAAAACGGGGTACATCATAGCTCGATATGATATAATGCGAACCTCTGTCACCGGGGATCCAGTACTGACTTCCTCCCTGGGCCTGATATAATACTTTTAACTCCTGTATCTGATCATCTGTACCATCCTTACCTATCAGATAAGTGCTTCCTTCTGCTGCTCGAAAATTTCCTCCGGCAACCACATGACCGACTACGACTAACGGCCCCTGCATGGCAATGTTTCTTCCAACCAGAAATCTGACAAGGTCCGGACTATATCCCGTTCCTGTTAAATTTCCGTCATTTCCGTAAGCGAGAGTTAACCCTCTGGGACTGACAAAATCCCTTCTTACTGCGAATGCGCCTTTTGTATCTACAATATTATTGGCATCACCAAAAACTATAGCATTAAAATTAGAGGCAATTCCAAACGGCTGACCAGCTATATCATACCAATTTATATCTTCATATGGAATTCCGGCATATGGCAGATTACCGTTTCTTTGACTGTCAAACATAAGAACCTCCTTGAAATGCAAAATCCTTGCACCCAATATTCTCAATTCAGTTTATTCATCAGAGAAATATTAGTGCAGGATTTCAATTAGATTCTTATGGATAAAGACATTTTAAGCTAGGCTAATCATCAGATGAGGTATCCCTACTGATAATATAAAGCTTAACCTTGTCAATTCTCTTATTCTTAACACTTTCCAACTTGAACACCAGATTGTCAATTTCTATTGTCCTGTCATCCTCCTCTTTTGGTATCGAGCCTATCTTGTCAATAAGATAACCCGAAATAGTCTCATATTTTTCGGAATATAGATTAAGATCCAGCTTATTATTTAACTCACCTAAGGTTAACAGTCCATCAATTATATAGGTATTTGAATCAATCTTTAATATTTTCGGAAGGCCGGGATCATATTCATCTTCAATTTCTCCCATTACCTCCTCCACAAGGTCCTCCATCGTTACAATACCTGCAAACCCGCCATATTCGTTTATCAGTATGGCAATCTGCTTCTTTGATTGTTGCAGCTCTCGAAATAATTCCCTGATAAACTTACTGTCGGGAACAAAATAAGGCTTACGAAGTATCGACCTAAGGTCAACATTAAGCGGACCTTGCTTAACAGCTTCTCTGAGAAAATCCTTAATAAACAGAATTCCGATTACATTATCAATATCCTCATCGTATACGGGTATTCTGGTGTATTTGGCCTTTAGAAGTTCATCTACATATTCCTCCGCAGGCTCAGATATGTCTATGGCAAATACATTTATTCTTGGCGTCATTACTTCCTTTGCCATCTTATCATCAAATTCCATTATGGAATTAATCATTTCTTTTTCTTTGCGATTTAAAACGCCATGAGCCTGGCCTTCCCTAACCAATGATTTTATCTCTTCTCTTGAAAGCATCTCCTCGGCATTGCCTTCATTTAAGCCAAATGGCTTTGTTACGAGATTAGTGGAGAAGGTTAACAGCTTAATGAACGGAGAGGCTATTTTTGAAATCCCTTTAATTGGCTTGACACAAAACATGCTTATTGCCTCTGGTTTCTGTAATGCTATTCTTTTCGGAACCAATTCTCCGAAAACCAAAGTGAAATAAGACAATATTAATGTTATTGCAACAAATGAAATCTTATCTCCATATGATACTCCCATATCAATAAACCATTGCCCAACCGGTTTTGAAAGACCTGTTGCGGCAGAAGCACTGGAGAAGAAGCCTGCCAATGTGATTGCAACCTGAATTGTCGATAGAAATCTTGTGGGTTCATCCAAAAATTTAAGAACCAGCTTTGCACTCTTTTTCCCATCGCCGGCCAGCTTACGTATTTTAGACTTATTTACAGATACCATCGCCATTTCGGCACAGGCGAAAAAAGCATTAATAAGTGTAAGCACAACCAATATCATAATCTGAATGCCTATATGATTAGCACTAGGGTCATCTTCCATTTTATTTCCTCCAAATAGTAAAAATCGTTGACTGAATTTAATTATGCAAAAAATAGTATATCATAATAGAATAAAAAAAACACCAACTTATTAATTCTACGCATTCTTTACATATTACCTTGTCGCTTATGATTGTATTGTATGGCATTTTATAATATACTTATAATACCAAAAAACAAAGGAGGCGAATTAATGTATAATATACTGATTGGCGGCGCCGCAGGACAAGGAATTGATACAACAGTATCCATATTGGAAAAAGCATTTAAGCGTTCCGGTTATTTTGTTTATACAATCCGTGATTTTATGTCACGAATCCGTGGTGGCCATAACTTTATGGTAATAAGATTTGGTAACAATGTAATCACCTCCCATAGTAATAAATTAGACGGAATTATAGCACTTAACGAAGAGACTGTTGCTATTCATAAAAAGGATTTAAAGGAAAACGGTTTTATTCTCTGTGACAGTAATCTGAATGGCGATTTTCCTGCTATCCGTATTCCCATGACAGATAAGGCAAAGGAGTTAGGTAATCCGAGAGTAGCAGGTAGCATTTCTGTAGGAGCCATTTTAAAGCTCTTTGGGATTAATTATGATATTGTCGATGATATCCTGGAAACCTCCATTAAGAAGGTTTACCTTAAGATTAATCAAGATGCTGCCCGCTTTGGCTATGACAGCGTAGAATCCAGATATCCGTTCCTAGGCGGAAATTTCAAGGACCATATGCTTATAAGCGGCAACCAGGCTTTAGCCCTAGGTGCTGTTGCTGCAGGATTAAAATTCTACAGCGCATATCCCATGTCACCTGCCACGTCTATTATGGAGTATCTTTCCAAGCACGGAGTAGATGCCGGATTGGTCATGGAGCAGGCCGAGGATGAGATTGCGGCCATTAACATGGCCATAGGAGCCTCATACGCAGGAGTAAGAGCCATGACAGGAACATCCGGCGGAGGCTTTTCACTTATGGTGGAGGCATTGGGACTATCCGGTATGGCGGAAATTCCCGTAGTAATTGTAAATGTTCAGCGACCAGGTCCTGCCACGGGCTTACCGACACGGACTGAACAAAGTGATTTAAGATTTGTAATATCCGCATCGCACGGCGAATTCCCAAGAATGGTAATAGCACTAAGAAATCATACTGATGCCTTCTATCAGACAGCCCGTGCATTCCACTTGGCAGACAAATATCAGATTCCGGCACTGCTTCTTAGCGACCAGTATCTTGGAGATTCCACATCTACTGTGGAAAAGTACGATATTTCTATGATTATGAGTAACGCTTCCATTATTTCAAATGAAAATGACGGTGACTACTTAAGATATAAAATAACCGAAAATGGAGTATCACCCAGACGGATTCCCGGAAAAGGCAATTATTTTGTGACAGCCGATAGTGATGAGCATGACGAATTTGGATTTATAACCGAAGATGCCATTGTACGTACCGATATGGTAGACAAGCGTATGCGTAAGCTTGACGGTCTGGTAAGAGAACTGGAGGAACCCGATTTCTTCGGAAGAGAGGACTGTGATGTATTGCTTGTGGGATGGGGTTCCACATACGGTCCAATCAAGGAAGCCATACAGATTCTTAACGAAGATTCAGACATAAAATACGGAGCATTGGTATTCGGTGATATATATCCGCTGCCCACTAAGCTTTTACTCAAGTATGCTGACAGGGCAAAATCAATAATTAATGTTGAACAAAATGCTACCGGTCAGCTTGCCGGATTGATTAGCGAAGCAACCGGTATATGCTGCGACAACAGCATTCTTAAATATGACGGTCGTCAGATTTCGGGCGAAGAAATCGTCGGTAGAATGCTTTTATTGGCTGCAGAAGCGGCAGAAGGAGGTAATTATGAATAAATCCTTTAGTACGTATGAAACCGCCTGGTGTCCGGGCTGCGGTAATTTCAGTATTTTAAGCTGCTTAAAAACAGCATTGGACGAACTTGGCAAGGATCCTCATGAGGTACTTATGGTGGCAGGTATAGGACAGGCGGCAAAAACTCCTCAATATATCAGTGCTAACACCTTCTGTGGGCTGCATGGCAGAAGTCTTCCGGCTGCACAGGCCGCAAAAATAGCTAATGAAGGCCTGACAGTAATCGTTAATACCGGAGACGGCGATTCGTACGGCGAAGGCGGAAACCACTTTATACATGCAATACGTCGTAATGTTAATATTACTCATTTTGTCCATGACAATCAAATATATGGGCTAACTAAGGGGCAATCCTCTCCCACTACAGCTGTCGGACACTTAACAAATGCTCAGGCCGAAGGCAATATAAACCACCCATTAAATCCTGTACTTCTGGCTTTAGCTGCGGGTGCAGGCTTCGTAGCCAGATCCTTTTGCGGTGATCCAAAGCATCTTATAGCCATGATGAAGGAGGCTATTAACTATAAGGGATATGCACTTGTAGACATATTTCAAAACTGTGTAAGCTTTAATAAGGTGAATACCTTTAGCTGGTATAGAGAAAGAGTGTATCATTTGGAGGATGATTACGATCCTACTGATAAAGCCAATGCTATGAAAAGGGCTATGGAGTTCGGTGACCGCATTCCTATTGGTATACTTTATCGTGAAGACCGTCCTGATTATCATGAAATGAGCAAAGTGCTTGCAGGCAAAGAGCCTCTTGTGGATCAAATACAAAATCCCAATATACTTAATGATATAATGATGGAACTGGTATAAATCACAATCGGGTAGAGAATTCTACCCGATTTTATTATAAAATCTATAATAATATTCTGTTTCATATAAAACTTCATTACTGTCCTTCATTCTAATTATCATTCATTATAGGCAAAACACTCTGTTACATGATCGTTAACCATGCCAACAGCCTGCATAAAAGAATAAATAATTGTTGATCCGACAAACTTAAAACCCATCTTCTTCAAATCCTTACTGATTTTATCTGACAGCGGTGTGCTTGCAGGTATATCACTAAGTTTCTCCCAACGGTTTTTAATGGGAGCATAGTCTACATATCCCCATATGAATTTGTCAAAGCTACCGTATTCTTCTATAACCTTAATAAACAGCTTGGCATTATTTACGGCAGCATTGATTTTAAGACGATTTCGAATTATTTTCTCGTTAGCCAGGAGCTCCTTTATCTTACTATCGTCATAAAGGGCTACCTTATATGGATCGAATCCATCAAAGGCCTCTCTAAATGCTTCTCTCTTATTCAGCACGGTTATCCACGAAAGACCTGCCTGCATACCCTCCAGGATAAGCATCTCGAAAAGCCTGACATCATCGTGTACAGGTCTCCCCCATTCATTGTCATGATAGTCTACATATATGGGGTTATCACCGCACCATATACATCTTATTTTTCCATCCATAGCATATCTCCTAAATTATCTCCCCAATAATTACTTTCTTACCTGGTTGCACAACTCCTATCAGTGATACCCTATAGGAATATTTTACCACTATTTTATAGTATAGTAAATTCATTAATTAAGATAATACAAAAAAGCCGAGGTCAATTCCTCGGCTACATTTTTGGCTGCACAACTAATTTATACAATATATAAAAACGCTGTAAGCCTTGATAATGCGGATGAAGGGACTTGAACCCCCACGGTCTCCCACTAGATCCTAAGTCTAGCGCGTCTGCCAGTTCCGCCACATCCGCATATTCTGTTACAATGAGACATCCGGGACTCGAACCCGGGACACCTTGATTAAAAGTCAAGTGCTCTACCGTCTGAGCTAATATCCCATATTCAGTTCGGGCAAGCCCAGCTTAACTGGGCTAGGTGGATTCGAACCACCGACTGCAGGAGTCAAAGTCCTGTGCCTTACCGCTTGGCGATAGCCCATTACTCTATTTTGAAAAATGAAAAGTCTTCAGTACGAAAGGCTTTTCATAAAGGGTGGATAAAGGGATTCGAACCCTTGGCCTCCAGAGCCACAATCTGGCGCGCTAACCAACTGCGCTATACCCACCATATATTAAATATTACTGTAAAGGTTTAAAAAATATGAAAACGTGCCAGGAGGGATTCGAACCCCCGACACATGGCTTAGAAGGCCATTGCTCTATCCTGCTGAGCTACTAGCACATATGGTATGTTTCCACATATCAAGCGGGTGATGGGAATCGAACCCACGTATCTAGCTTGGAAGGCTAGTGTTCTACCATTGAACTACACCCGCATATTATATCCTATTTTTAATTTTTTATCAGTCGGGGTGACAGGATTTGAACCTGCGACCTCTTGATCCCAAATCAAGCGCTCTAGCCAAGCTGAGCCACACCCCGATTAATATTCTATCGGTACAGATTATCATTTAGTGTGGCATTTGATGACATATTAGCGTACCGTATACTGTGCATTTTCAAGGCTTTTAGCTGTCTTCAGCCGTGACGCAAGATTTATTATATAATAGCAATCTCTTGTTGTCAACATCTTTTTCATCTTTCAAAGGCCTAAATTCTCTGTATTGTAGTAATAATTCGTAATTTATACATAAATATGTAATTAAGGCCCAAAATGTAAGCTTTTCAGGCCTCCGGGTTTATTACTTACAGTAATTTAAGGTAAAATGTGCTTCTCCATTATTATCTATATCCATTATCATAAAGGTTGGAATTCTTTCTCTTTGCCTGGGCAATGATATACTTCCGGGATTTATTGCCCATACACTGTCCTTCATGTCAATAACAGGAACATGCGTATGCCCGAACATAACTATATCGGCTTGTCTTGTCTTGGCAGCCTTTTTGATTGATCTTGTGCCAAAATACACCCCATATCTATGTCCATGAGTCAGATACACCTTATAATCACCAATTTGAATAACCTTGTCATAGGGTAAGCCCTTATACTGATCATTGTTTCCCGCGATCATCTCAATCGGGCATGGTGCTATTGATTTTACATATTCTTCGCTTCCGCCATAATCTCCAAGATGAATCATTAAATCGATATTATTGACTCTTTGCAGAGTCTCGACCAAATATTTGTTATTACCATGGGAATCACTTACTATCAAAATCCTCACTTTGTATCTCCCGATTCTCTATATTAGGTATGTGCTGTATCAACACTTCCTTCATTTTTTTTAGAGCCTTTGCCCTATGGCTAATTTGATTTTTCAATTCTGTAGGCATATCGGCAGTTGTACAATTATATTCCGGTAAGTAAAATATGGGATCGTATCCAAACCCATTGGAACCGCTGATTTTTTCTGCTATATAGCCCTCAATAATCCCTTCTCTTGTAATAGTATTGCCATTCGGAAAGGAGCATGCAATAACGCATACAAACCTTGCACTACGTCGTTCCATTTCTATATTCTTTAATCTATCTATAATATAATTGTTCTTTACTGAATACGGAGTATCCTCACCAAGAAATCTTGATGAATATACTCCGGGCTCCTTATTGAGATAATCCACCTCAAGTCCCGAATCATCTGCCAGTACAATCTCTCCTGTCAATTTACAGATTGTCTCTGCCTTTATAATTGCATTTTCTTCAAAGGTCGTACCATTTTCCTCTATGTCAATATCTATACCAATGTCTTTAAGGGATAAGAGCTCGATGGGCATACCTTTTAAAATATCTCTGATTTCATCCATCTTACCCTCATTGGAAGTAGCAAATATTAATTTCTTCATATTATGTCTCCGTATAATTATTCATTTAGTCGTCAGGCATAAGCTCCTCATACGCCCGTAAAATTCCGTTATATATTCCCTTGGCAATAGCCTCCTGACCTGCTTTACTGGTTAAATACTTCAAATCATTTACATTGCTCATATAACCAGCCTCTATCAATATGGAAGGAACTAATGCATTGTGTAATATTAATACATCATCATTCCTCATCTCAACTAATCCTCTTTGCTTTAATTTTGAGGTCTTGGCTATCTCATCACTGAATATTCGTGCCATGTCCTTAGTTATTATATTCCTATTCACATGATTATAATATAGAATTTCTGTACCATTTACCTTAGATGATTTGGCATTCACATTACTGTGAATGCTGATGAAGAAATCGCAATCCACATCATTAGCCAGTGCGACTCTTGGCCTAAGGAATATTCTTTCATCTGCGATTCTAGTATAATAAACCTTAATATTATCCTTGTCGAGATAGCTCTTTAGCTCATTTAAAATGTTAATATTAATATTCTTTTCATATATACGTCCATCCTTAGTTACAGCTCCCGGGTCTTTACCTCCGTGACCGGCATCTATAACCAATATCTTATCATACACCTCTCTAGGTCTTTTTAAATCAATATAGTAGAAATTATCATCCTCATAAAGGAAATGAACATATACATGGTCAAGTAGAAGCATTATCTCACATGCTCCGTGACCTGTATTTTCTGTATGATCTGTAATTGTTATTTCATGTACAGGGTCATTACCGTAATCCCTGGTTATTATGGGTACGCTTGTACCATCATCCTCCTGCACTACAGTCTCGATTTCTATATAATTAGGCTTTCCCACATATATTTCATCATCTTTTACTCTTCCGACAAAACTATCATCGGGAATTTCCTCAAGAAGGCCTGTAATAATCAGATTAAGGTTCTTTGTGATATAATGATCCTCTAATTGAATATTGACATTTGTCCCCTGAGGCTTTTTTAATATTAGATATTGATCTCCAAGTTGCTGCACTATTTCATTATTAATATCATTTGCGGCAACGGCAAATATATTATGGGTATCGTCAGGTATCATTATATCTATATCCTCGACATCTTCCGCATCCTCAGATACAGTTATCGGTGCGATTATGTAATCCCTTTCTTCTTCGTCAGATGTCAAAATATCAAGCGGAATCTCATCTAAATTACTCGCTAAAATTGAAACACCATTATACTCCTTCATGGCATATGACAGTATAATTACACCCAGCATTAATGCTACGCTTTGAACAGCAGCTTTTTTAAGTAGGCTTTTATCCAACTTGCTTCCCCCTAAAGCATAATCATTCTCCAATACATATTAAGATTATATATGAATTCTATAATATAAACAATGAATTTTTGTACATTTATTGCTATATTGTTGAATTTTGTAACAAGGCTTGTCCTAATCTTACTTAGGATAATTATTGCATTTTTAAAATATTATCTATATAATAAAAATGTAACTCGTTCATTTTGATTGCTAATTGAATAGGGGATAATAAGATGAGTACTGTCAATTGTATAACAATCAAGCAGAATGATGGCTATATAACAAACCTGTATTATATGAGTTGTGGCATACGACCTAAAGCAAGTATATTAATATTACATGGAATGGCTGAGCATCATAAACGCTATAAACCATTTGCCAAATACTTAGTTAATAACGGTTTTGATGTATATCTATATGATCATAGAGGCCATGGTACCGATAAGAAATTTAACGAACTTGGATTTTTTTCTTATCATAAGGGCTATCAGCTTGTTGTTGATGATGCAATTACAATCAGTAATTATATTGCAAATAATAATAAAAGTAAAAAGTTCTTTTTATTCGGACATAGCATGGGTTCATTGATCGCCCGTAATATAATACAATCCTATGATAAATATAACGGCGTAATATTATCAGGCACAGCCTATCCTCCAAAGATTCTTATATTCTTTGGATTATTAATGACTTCGCTCGTAAAAAAGATTAAAGGACCAAAATATTATTCTCCCTATTTAAAGAAGCTTATAATCGAAGGTAGTAAATATACCAAACTGGCAGACAGAACGGCATTCGATTGGTTAACAAGAAGTCACCCGGTGGTTGGAGCTTATATTCACGATCCGTACTGTGGCTTTGTGTGCACATCATCCTTTTATCATGACCTCATGAAATTAACAGCCAACGCTTCAAACAAAAAACTTATAGGTATGACAAAACCCGAGCTTCCCATGTTTATAATTAGTGGAGAGAAGGACCCTGTCGGTAATTACAGCAAGGATATTAAGCGTCTGCTCGCACTTTATAAAAAGCTCGGTTTCACCAATATAGCATATAAATTATATCCCGAATGTCGCCATGAACTTTTAAATGAGCTGAACAACGAAGAAGTATATTCGGATATACTTCATTGGCTTTCAAAAAGAATATAAAAGCTTTAAACCATCCAACCACATTATCCTATAAGGATTTTTGCTTGGGTGGTTTTGGTCCCATAAATTGATAGAAATATGTCTTCATCATACCATTATAAATTTTCCTGTTTTTATCTGCCTTTCTACCGATATATTTTTCGGCTTCATCATATCCGGTAATAATATAATATGACCATGTGTCCAATGCACCAAATACTCTTCCGATTTCTTTATATAGATGAGGCAGGTTCTCCTGCTCCTCAATTCTTTCACCGTATGGCGGATTCGTTAAAATAAAGCCATACTTTTTACTGCTACTAAGTTCTGATACTCCTTTTTGCTGAAAATGAATCATGTGATCTACTCCGGCAAGCCTTGCATTCTGCCTGGCTGCCTTTATAATTTCTCCGTCTATGTCATACCCCTGAATATTCATTTCAACCTCAGTAAGCTGTAGGGAACGGGCTTCTTCTCTTGCCTCAACCCATATGCTATCAGGGAATAAATTGTCCCAGGTCTCAGCAAGAAAGCTTCTGTTAATACCCGGTGCTATCCTAGCACCCAATAATGCAGCCTCAATAGGAATAGTACCGCTTCCACAGAAGGGATCAACCAGAATACGATCCTTATTCCAGGGTGTTAGCATTAACAGGGCTGCCGCTAAGGTTTCGGTAATAGGAGCTTTACTGGTTAGCTTGCGATATCCTCTGCGATGTAATGATTCCCCTGAGGTATCGATACTGATTGTCACCTCATCCTTCATTATAGTAACCCGAAGAGGGTAAGAGTTCCCGCTCTCTTCGAACCAATCTATTTTATATACCGATTTCATTCTTTCAACAATAGCCTTTTTTATTATTGACTGGATATCTGAAGGGCTGAAAAGCTTGGAATTAATTGAACTGGCCTTTGTAACCCAAAACTTTCCGTCCTTGGGGATATATTCTTCCCAGGAAACAGCCTTTGTGTTCTCAAATAGCTCATCAAATGTTTCTGCCTTAAATGAAGCCACCTTTAATAAAACACGCTCTGTTGTCCTAAGAAACATATTAGCCCTTGCACATGCTTCAATTCCACCGGTAAAGCTTACCTTTCCGTTATCTACATTTGTTATTTCATATCCCAAGTCATTGATTTCCCTTTTTAATACCGCCTCTAAACCAAAATGACATGGTGTTATATATTCATAGTTTTTCATCTTTTCCTCCTAGTGCATCATTAAATATGTTCAAGTATTCTTAATCATAATAGAATTGTAAGGTTTATTATCTGCACAGTCAATATATTTAGACACCATAAACCAATTTGCCACGATATGCCATAATCCCGCCATGCATATTTTTTATATTATAATTGTATTTCATTAAATCTCTGGCAGCCATAAGGCTGATATGTCCTCTGTCACAATAAAATATAAGTAATTTGTTTTTGCTTAGTCTGTGTATTTCATTTTCCAGATCACAATAAGGTATATTGACAGCCGTGGGAATATGTCCTTTCAGATAATCCTCTTTATCTCTCAAATCTATAATCAATACATTTGGACGACCAATATAATTTACAACATCGCTTGCTCTAATTGTTTCAAAAGGCATTCCTGTATCGTCACTTCCTTTCCGGTTTTACTATAGTAAAACAATTATAAAGTGTCTCTATATATTATATTCCGACAAAATACATTTGATATTGCCGGACAA
>JAAYTK010000001.1 GCA_012523775.1 Clostridiales bacterium
ATTACGGTTTATCTGTTATGTCAGATAATCAGAGAGATTGTGGAGCCTAAGCTTATCGGCAATAGGATTGGTATCAGACCCTTATACACCTTAATGTCCATGTATGTCGGTCTTAAACTTTTCGGCATAGCCGGGTTTATACTTGGTCCTGTGGGGCTTATCATAATTATAGCTATTATAAAATCCTTAAACGAAAAAAAGGAAAACGACCAAAGCTTAAATGCACTTGACAAAGGTTTGGAACTGGAATAAAATAAAGTACATTAAACGGCTATGATAAGGAATAGTAGAAAGTATACGCATTTCAGAGAGAGAGGCAATGGTGCAAGCTTCTTATGTGGTAGCTTTTGAACCGGCCCTTGGAGCCTTGTATGAAGGAGTTCAATCCCCAAATACAACGTATAACCGGCGTTAACGGTATAAAGAGAGTATATTTGCCCATAGGCTTATATGCTAATAAGGGTGGTACCGCCGAGTCTTTCGGTCCCTTTGTGGATCAAGGGCTTTTTTTATTGAACATTGTCAGAAAAGCCGGCCGCGCTCGGCGCGGGAGTTTCGCAAGAGAGACTCTTTCTTGTTAAATTAACCTCCTGGGATAAGGAGGATGAAATAAAGGAGAGATAATTATGGCACAGGAAAAGAAATTGGTTGAGGAAATCACTTCGATGGAGGAGGATTTTGCCCAATGGTATACGGATGTTGTTAAAAAAGCAGAGTTGGTGGAGTATTCCAGCGTTAAGGGCTGTATGATAATACGCCCATATGGTTATGCTCTTTGGGAGAATATTCAAAGGCAGCTGGATGCGGATTTCAAAGCTACCGGAGTTGAGAATGTCTATATGCCTTTATTTATACCCGAAAGCCTTCTTCAAAAGGAAAAGGATCATGTGGAGGGCTTTGCGCCGGAGGTTGCATGGGTAACCCACGGAGGCGACGAAAAGCTTCAGGACAGATTATGTGTGCGTCCCACCTCAGAAACCCTGTTCTGTGATTTTTATTCCAATATAATTCAATCCTACCGTGATCTTCCTAAACTGTACAATCAATGGTGTTCTGTTGTAAGGTGGGAGAAGACAACCAGACCTTTCTTGCGTTCAACGGAATTTCTATGGCAGGAAGGACATACCGCTCATGCCACTAAGGAGGAGGCTAATGAGCGAACCATTCAAATGCTCAATGTATATGCTGATTTCTGTGAAAATGTACTCGCGATACCTATGATTAAGGGTAAGAAATCCGATAAGGAGAAGTTCGCAGGAGCCGAGGCTACCTATACAATTGAGGCTATGATGCATGACGGTAAGGCACTGCAGTCGGGAACCAGTCATGACTTCGGTGACGGGTTTGCCAAAGCATTTGATATTCAATATACCGATAAGAATAATAAGCTTCAATATGTTCACCAGACCTCATGGGGTATGTCAACCAGAATTATCGGAGCCATCATCATGGTGCACGGTGATAACAGCGGATTAGTCTTACCTCCTAGAATTGCACCTATTCAGGCTATGATTATACCCATAGCTCAGAATAAGGAAGGAGTACTGGATAAAGCAAATGAAATTAAGAATCGTCTAAAAGCCTTTAAGGTTAAGTTGGATGACTCCGATAAGAGTCCCGGCTGGAAATTTAGCGAGCAGGAAATGCGTGGTATTCCGGTTAGAATCGAAATAGGCCCTAAGGATATAGAGAAGAATCAGGCTGTAATCGTAAGGAGAGACACAAGAGAAAAAATCTTTGTCAGCCTGGACGAGATAGAAGAGAAGTTAGCAGAGGTCCTTGAAAAGATACAGTCCGATATGCTGGAGAGGGCAAGAGCCCATCGTGATTCTCACATCTACACCGCAAAAACCATGGATGAGTTCGAGAATATTATTAAAGAGAAACCCGGTTTCATTAAGGCTATGTGGTGTATGGATGAAGCATGTGAGATGGAGATTAAAGACAGAACAGGAGCAACCTCCAGGTGTATGCCCTTTGAGCAGGAGCATATAGACGATAATTGCGTCTGCTGCAGTAAGCCGGCAAAGGTCATGGCTTATTGGGGTAAAGCTTATTAAGCGTCCTTGTATAGTGAAAATTCCTTTGCTATAATCGAATTAAACAGATAAGGAAATACGTCAGGAGGTAGCCATGAGGTTTCAGATACCCGAAAAAGTCCAATATATTATAGATACATTAGAGAATAACGGCTTTGAGGCATATGCTGTCGGGGGATGTGTCCGCGATATGATTTTAGGCAACAAGCCCGAGGACTGGGATATCACAACCTCAGCCAAACCTCATGAGGTTAAGAAACTGTTTAGAAGGACCGTCGATACGGGAATAATTCATGGTACTGTCACGGTACTCATTGAAAATGAGCACTATGAGGTAACCACTTATCGTCTTGACGGAGTATATGATGATGGCCGCCACCCTAAGGATGTGACTTTTACCGGAAGCTTAGAGGAAGATCTAAAGAGAAGGGATTTTACGATTAACGCCATGGCTTATAATCCCAGAAAGGGCATAATAGATTTATTCCATGGAATGGAGGATTTGAAAAACAGACTGATCCGCTGTGTTGGAAATGCTTCCGAGCGATTTGAAGAGGATGCCCTGAGGATATTACGGGCGGTTAGATTTTGTGCACAATTAGATTTTCATATAGAGGAACATACCCGAATCGCCATAATCAATAAGGCAGGGATGTTAAGGAAAATAAGCGCCGAAAGAATCAGGATAGAGCTTACAAAGCTTTTGGTATCAGACAATCCTGACAGACTAAGGTTATTATATGAGCTTAAAATAAGCAGGATTGTACTACCTGAATTTGACAGGATGATGATTACAGAACAGAAGAATGTTCATCATGCGTATAATGTAGGTGAGCATACCATTATGACGGTAAGTGCTGTCGCCGGTAAAGTCGGTGAGAATCGGTTTACCTCAAGAGAAAGATGTATCCTACGCTGGACTATGCTGCTTCATGACATCGAAAAGCCCTCAACCATTTCAATAGGTGAGGACGGACAGAATCATTTTTATGGACATCAGGAAAAGGGAGCCATGACGGCAAAGCGTATCCTCAAGGACTTAAAGTTTGATAATGATACCTTAGAGGCGGTAGTACACCTTGTGAGATGGCATGATTATCGGTTCGTTCTTACACCGGTCGGAATAAGAAGAGCGACAAGAAAAATCGGTAAGGAGTATATGGAGCTTTTATTTGAGGTTAACTATGCCGACACATGCGGAAAGAATCCTAAGAATAATACGGAGAAGTTCAAGCGACTTGAGGAGGCAAGAAGGTTATATAAAGAAATGCTTGCCAATAATGAGTGCGTAAGCCTTAAGGAGATGAAAATCAGCGGAAAGGATCTGATAAAGGCAGGCATAAAGCCCGGTAAGAGGATGGGATTGATTTTGAATCGGTTACTGGATGCTGTTATCGAAAATCCGTCCCTGAATGAAAGAGAAACACTCCTTAATATGGCATTATCAATGAAGATCTAACAAAATATATTTATTAATATAGGTATCAGGTACCGTCTCTAAAACGGCATCTGATACCTTTTGCATTCGCCCCTTTATTTGTCTCACCTTTTTTATTCATGAATTCATAAGACATATCATAATATTAGTAGACGGATAATATGATTTGTAGGGGGTGGAATGCTGTGGAAGAAAAATGCCAGGAGGTGTTAAAAAGATATCCTCTTAAGGTTTATAACATATATAGAGCAAGAGGCGCTTACCTTTTAGAAACAGATTGCGGCTTAAAGCTATTTAAATGCTTTGAAGGTTCAAGAAACCGTGCATTATTTGAACATGATGTAAAAGAACATCTGTGTATGCATGGATATTATAATACCGATTTATATGTCAAAACCATAGAGGATGATATTATAGCTACGGATCAAGCCGGGTGTCAGTACATGGTAAAGAACTGGTTTTGGGGAGAGGAGTGTAACCTTAAGGATCTGTCACAGATTGAAATGGCATCTGCCAACCTGGCAAGACTTCATATTGTTTTAAAGGGAGTGGAGTTTACCCGGGGACAATTAGAGCATAATATATCGGGGAAGCTGCCGGAGACCTTTGAAAAGCGTAACAGAGAGTTAAAGAGAGTTAAGAGTTATATTCGTGATAAACGGCAAAAAAACGAATTTGAAATATTATATCTTAATTTCTATGAGGAATTTTATGAGCAGGGTCTGGAGGCCACAGAGTTGCTTCGTTGCTCAGCATATAATAAGGTTCTTGAGGATTCGGTTCGTCAGAAGATTGTATGCCACGGAAATTATACTTACCACAATATAATTATGCTTAGTAATAAAAAAGAAGCCGTTACAAAAACCTATATTCCTCCCGGTTGGATTAATCAGCAGCCCTTATCGGTTGCTGCGGTATCCTCAGAATCGAATATGATAGCTACTACAAATTTTGATAAATCTCATATAGGACTTCAGATTACAGATTTATATCAGTTTATCAGAAAGGTAATGGAAAAGAACGATTGGGATATCCTTTATGGAAGCAATATTATAGAAGCCTATGATAAGATAAGGCCAATCTCGAAGGAAGAGCTTGGTATTTTGTACGTTCTGTTATTATATCCGGAGAAGTTCTGGAAGATAACGAATTTCTATTTTAACGGAAAGAAGGTATGGGTATCAGGACGTAATATTCAAAAGCTTAACAGCATAGGGGAGCAAAACCCAAAAAAAGAGGTCTTTTTAAAAAGCTTAAAAAGCATTCTGTAATCTTATAACATTTG
>JAAYTK010000004.1 GCA_012523775.1 Clostridiales bacterium
AACACTCTTCATCATCTTGACTTCGCGCCTATTGCCCCAGACATAGCGCTTGCCAGGCCCGTGTCTGTCAGTTTCATACCCATAGACCAAACAGCTCGCCACATACAATCAACTTGTCCTGATATCCTGTGCGGTTCAGGAATTCCTCTGCCTCATCATGGGGATAACCTGTTATTATTCTGTCCACAAGGGTATTACAAAATATACAGCATTCCTTAATCCATTCGACGAATCCCATATCGAGACTCCACTTATTTGCCAGCTTAAATACACACTCTTTAAGGACCTTCCCATTATTCTCTATCAGCTCACACGGCAGAATTATAAGCCCCTTATCCTTATCTCCCTTAAAATGCGTATATCTTTCATATAATAATTTGGTCAGCTTTCCCGGGAAAGACTTAGGTGGCCTATTCTCATAGCAGTCCGTATCATCATAAACGATTCCCGCCTCCGTGGTATTGGAAACAATAAATCTCAGGGATTCCAGCCTTGCATAGCTCATATAGTACTCATAATCCTCATATGAACACAGGGCACCACTGATACTTCTGATAATCCTGTCGGTTATCTTAGGCTTTCCATTCTCGAGTCCTCTTAAGGATACTCTGTACCGGTATTCCTGCTTATGAAAGTTTACCAAGCTTCCGTATGAGATCGGCTTAACGATAACAATTTTACCGTTAAACACCTCCTCCTCATTAGCTATATCTATCATATAATCCACGAAGCCCCGTAAAAAATTGCCCTCCCCATATTGCAGTATCTTAACAGGTCTGTCTTTTGACATTGTAATTACCTCCGCCTGTCGATATATTTATAATAATTGTAACTTTTCTTACATTTTAAATCAATCGATGTTGTTGACCATATTGGTATCAATTCAAACAATATTGATTATTTTTCTAAAATTTAATATTATAACCCTGTGATTCTACTTAAATATCATTATATATATAATCAATATAGATTGAATTTTAGTCAAAAAAGCGAAATATTATAGTAGTTTTCAGCGCAACTTTAACTTATAATCTTTATATACATAGATAAGAATTAAAACTATTTTGATATATAGAAACGAGGGTATGGACATGATTTATAACGACAAAAAGGTATCCGACATTCAAATTGCTTACATCGGAGGCGGCTCCATGGGCTGGGCTTGGACCTTCATGGCTGATTTATCTTTAGAAGATAAAATCAGCGGAACCATACGCCTTTTTGATATTAATCAAGAGGCCGCAAAGAGAAATGAGGTTATCGGTAATTCGCTAAGTGCCGATCCGAAACGGGTAGGCAAGTGGTCATACACAACCTCAGGCTCTCTACAGGAAGCATTAAGCGGTGCCGATTTTGTAGTAATATCTATACTCCCCGGAACCTTTAATGAGATGCGTTCCGATGTACATACTCCGGAGAAATACGGTATATACCAGCCCGTAGGGGACACTACCGGTCCGGGAGGACTGATTCGTGCTCTCAGAACAATTCCCATGTTCGTTGAGATAGCCGAAGCCGTCAAAAAATATGCTCCGGAGGCATGGGTGATTAATTATACCAATCCATTAGCCTTATGTGTAAATACCCTATATAAGGTGTTTCCCGAAATCAAGGCTTTTGGCTGCTGTCATGAGGTATTTAACACTCAAAATCTTCTTGCATCCATGTGTAAGGATAAGCTGGGAATAGAACATATAGACAGATATGAAATTATAGTCAACGTAATAGGTATTAATCATTTCACTTGGTTTGACCGTGCATCATATCAGGGAATCGACCTTTTCCCATTGTATGAGAAATTTGCGGATGAACATTTTGAAACCGGATATCCTAAGAATTATGACGGATATCTAACCGATGTATTCACATGCAGTCATAAGGTAAAGTTTGATTTGTTCAGAAAATACGGTCTTATTGCCGCCGCTGGTGACAGGCATTTGGCTGAATTCGTACCACCTTACTATATTAAGGATATCGATACGGCTCATTCTTATGGGTTTACATTCACCCATGTGGATTACCGTATTCAGGACTTGAAGAATCGTATAGACAGAAGTAAGCGACTGCTAAGCGGCGAGGAATCCCTTGCATACACTCCCTCCGGTGAGGAAGGCATATTGCTTATCAAGTCATTGGTAGGTCTTAATAGGACCATTAGCAATATCAATCTCCCCAATAAGGGTCAGATATCGAATCTACCTCTGGGGGCTATGGTAGAGACTAACGCTGTATTCGAAAAGAATCACATCACCCCCGTCTTTGCCGGTTCTCTACCCCATAATATCAAATCTCTGATTGACCCTCACATACAGAATCAGGCAGATATATTGGATGCCGGCTTGAATTATAACAGAGATCTGGCTTTAAGAGCGTTCCTAAATGACCCTCTCATGACTATAAGCGAAAGTGACGGCAAGAAGCTGTTTGAAGAGATGCTGGAGAATACGAAGGCGTATCTACCCTCCGCTTGGTTTTAATGTGAAAGGGGTTGGTTCATATTGAACCAGCCCCTAAACTTTTTTATTAAATTTTTTGCGATATTTTAGCGGTGAAGTTTCCAGAAACTTTTTAAACACCTTTTCAAAGTATGTAATGCTTTCATAGCCGACTATATCTGCTATTTCGGTAATATTATACTCTGATTGCTCCAAAAGCTGCTGTGCTCTTTTTATTCTGGTTATATTAATATATTCATTCACCGTAAAGCCGGTGACTTCTTTAAAGATACGGCTTAAATAGCATTTACTTATATAGAAATCCTCTGCTATATTTGCAAGGGAAATACTCTCATGATAATTCTCGCTGATAAATTTTGCTATTTCATTTATTTTCTTATATTTTTCTGTCTCTACAGGAGCATTTATAAGGGTTGAATTCTCTCCGGATTTACAGCGGGTCCCGTAAATCAACAGTTCCGCCAGCTTCATCTTTACTATGAAGTCATAATTAGACTGCTTCATCTTCATTTCCCTTATAATGAAGAATAAGAGTCCCTCTACGTATTTTTGTCCCGCTTCATTCAGATCTATGATACCATAATTCTTATTAAAGAAGGATGCCACCTCAAAATTATCACATAAATCCAATATAGGACCAATCTCATCCGCTGATATAAGTATAAGAATCCTGTCATGATAGTTGGAGTTAACCCCTACGGTCTTATGTATCTGATTACGGTCTATGAAGACAAGACTCCCTTTCTTAACATGATAAATTTGCTTTTCAATAAAATAGTAACGCTCTCCGTTAAGCAAGTAATATATTTCATATTCATTATGAAAATGCTTTTGTATCATGTTAAAGTCATAATCCCGCTCGATTCGTTCAACCATAATCTGACCAATCGTATCACGAAACAGCACGTTCTCCATGATATCTGTCCTCCAATCTTTGCATCATCCTATATGTATCCGTATCATTATTTAGTAGGGGTAAGGCTTTATATTCTCGTATTCTACGCTCCAGCTACCGTCTTTTGGAAAGCCCGGAAGCTCAGTATCACAACCCAAATAACCAGCCGTCATCATAGCTATGGCAAGAAGCAGCGCTCCGTTTCCCGGTAAGTATACAGGAAGGTCATTCCTTTTTATCTGACAATTGTGTCCGCTTTGAACATAGTAATTATTCGGGGTATCCATAAGTAGAAGCTCTATGGCAAGCTCGGGTAATCTCAGTCGGGTTGCCGTCATTGCCAACATAGCAAAATCCCAGCCCCAGGTAGTATCAAAATCCCAGCATTCCATGACCTTGTTTAAAGTTTTTTTAATTATATCCTTATCGGCCCTGTCACTGCATATTAACCCATATATGGCTATCATCATAGGGTGATCTTTATTATATTCCTTATAGGTGGCAGGACAATTCTCGTGAGCCAGATATACTCCATCCTTAATCGGAGGGTCTGCAATGTTATTTGCCACATGCAGCCACTCCTCTGCCTCTTTTGTTCTTTTCATTCTCTTAGCCCATTCGACGGACAATAATAAAGCAAATCTCCAGTATTCCACCTCAAATACCGGGTTTAGGGTGCTGCTAGGCTCGTGGTTCTCCTGTGCGGGTATTAAGGGAGGAGTCAGGTCGTATCTATGGGTAGACTCATTATACACCACAAAATCAACCATATAGTCCGCCGTCTCCTTAATGAGAATCCAGTAGCTCTCCCATGGCTCGCTGTTTTCTTCAATATATCCACTCTTATATAAGAGCTCAAGCATATATATTATATGGGGCTGCTGCCACACCAGAAGTGTCGCTATTGGTGAAGGGCTGTCAATCCCGTCATATGCCACCTGCTTTGGCCATTTCGCTCCGCGAAAACCGTTTCTCGCAGCGTTCTCTATAGCCCTTGGCAGTATATTGAGATACCAGTCTAGGCATGGTTTAATCAGCTCAGGATGATTCCACAAAGACAGATACGCCTGGTGCCATGGATACATCTCCAAATGAAATTTTCCATGCCAACTGTTGCATATCAGTCCTGTCTCCTGGGGTGGCAGATGACCACAGCAATTAATTCTTAACTGATACTGCGATAAGATAATTCTTCGTTCCAATTCAAAGGCTCTCTTATCTTTAGACTCATATAATTTAACTATACCTACAGTCTCCCAAAACGCTTCCCATCCGCTCCTACTGCTTTCATAGGTTTGATTTACACTTGGAATTTCATGTCTGTTACAGGGGCAATCTTCAGAATTATCCTTCATGTTATGGCAATAGGTTACAGTAAAAGCCATTCTGCTCTTGTTAAGAGTCTCCATCCTAAAATCATGCTCTGATTTCTGATAAAAGATGGTCCTTTCATCAAACCTTAGACATGTATAATAGTTGGTTGTATCAAGATTTCTTTCTATGAACACCTGATTATTATCATAATAAATAATCTTACTCGTATGGGCATCGTTATTACTCCAGTCAGAACCTGAAATCTCCGGTGAACCATAGGGAAATGCAAGCTGTATAGATAATAAGCCGTCCTTAAGAAGCTCAGACTCCGCCTCCACTGCTATGGTATCCCGATCAAAATGACAATATGTCTTGACCCTGCATATCTCACCGTGCAGCATAAAGCTGCTTTCTATGACACCCTCGTATAGATTTAGTGTCTGTTTAACATTATATATATCCTCAGCCTTTATTCTTCCTCTCCTATATAAAAACCCCAGTCTTCCTAAATTGAATTTATGAGGATTTCTCCTTAGCCAATTATAAACCTCATCATTTCCGGGCTTTTTATCCACGGCGTATGTAACTGTTCTATCGGAACGAACGTATTCTGTCATTTCCAAATCATCCATGGTATAGACATCTCTATATTTATTTACAGGCATAGTATGCCATCCCCACTGACTCATTGTACATAATGGGGTAAGATGTTGATTATATTCATAATACAAAGTCTGCAGGCCTGTAATATCGACCGTAAAAGCAAATTCACCGTTTCCTACACTCAATGGAGACTTATATTCGATATTATCCAGTATCGGATTATGCTTTCCGATAAGCATACGCCTGTTAATAGCCATCGGCATCCCTTCATTCCAATTCATTATATTATATTTTTGACCGACTTAACCCTTCAGTCCGCTTGTGCTGATACCCTCTGTCAAATACCTGTTGAAAAACAAAAATATTAAAAATACAGGGATTAAGGATATGGTAGACATAGCAAACATCGCACCGTAATCGGTTCGGGAGGTTGAATCTGCGAACAATTTAAGAGCAATGGATACAGTATACGATGTGGGTTGACTAAGATATACCAACGGACCCTGAAAATCATCCCATTTCCAGTAGAACTGAATAATAATTGTGGTTATAACGGAGGGCTTCAACAGGGGTACGATTATCCGGGTAAATATACTGTATCTGCTGCAACCGTCTACAAATGCCGCCTCATCAAGCTCTCTTGGTATCCCGGCCATGAACTGCATCATCTGGTATATGAAAAATGCCTGTCCCAAAAAATGCGGCAGTAAAAGCGGAATTGGTGACGGAACCAATCCAAGTTTATTATATATGATATAAGTGGGAATTAAAAGTACCTGTCCCGGTAACAGCATCGTCATAATCATCATCGTGAATAAAAACTTTCTTCCGGGATATTTTAGCCTTGCAAATGAATACGCTATACATGCAGAGCTGATTACGGTACCAAAGGTCGCTATGCTCGTGATAATTATTGAGTTCCTAAAGTACGTAGCGAAGCTTATTCCTCCAAAGCCTCTCCATCCTCTTGCGAAGTTTTCCCATCTCCAGTTTGGCGGTACAAGACTCAGTGCACCATTCAGTATCTCTGTATTATTCTTCAGAGAACCGGTTATCATCCATAATACCGGATAAACCATGATGAATCCGCCAATCAGAACAAGCAAATGATATGTAATATTCGATATTCTTTTTTTGCTTTTGAGACTCATAGATCCATCCTCCTATTCTTTATCCGATTCATTAAATACCCAGTATTTTGATGATTTAAAGATCAATAACGTAATTATGCTGATGAAAACCAGCATAATCCAGGACATGGCACTGGCATAACCCATTTTGCGATATGTAAATGCATTGTTATACATGTACAGTGCGTAGAAATTAGTAGCATCATTTGGTCCGCCACTGGTGATTACAAAGGCCTGTGTAAATGTCATAAATGCCGAAATAGTCTGCATTACCAGATTATAAAGAATAACCGGGGACAAACAGGGCAGTGTAATCTTAAAGAAGGACTTTCTACGGTTAGCACCGTCGATTTTTGCCGCTTCATAATATGTGGTGGGAATTTGCTTTAGACCCGCGGCAAATATAATCATACTGGATCCGAATTGCCAAACCGTAAGCAGTATTAGTGGTATTAATGCCACCTTCTGATTACCGAACCATGAAACTCTTCCTATTCCGGCCATACCAAGCAGTTGATTAATCAATCCTCTTCTGGAGAACAGCTCCTTCCATACTAAGGTAACGGCGATACTCCCTCCTATCAAGGACGGAACATAATATAAAGAACGATAAAACCCGGTTAACCTGGTTTTTCGTGTCATAATCATAGCAATAAATAAAGCAAAAATAAGTTTTAGGGGTACAGAGGTAAGAACATATTTAAATGTAACGTAAACGGAATTCCAAAATCTCTTATCACCCATAAGCGTGATATAATTATTAAGCCCTATCCATGATGCCTTGTTACCTAAGCTATAGTCGGTAAATGAATAGTAAAAAGAGGATAGTATGGGAACTATCGTAAATCCTAAAAATCCGATAATAAAGGGTAGTGCGAATAAATACCCTGCTGTGGTTTCATTATAAATTAAAGCCTTTATCGATGATATTCTTTTGCCGTCAGTGCTCTTGACCTTTTTCATCTTTCACGGAGCCTCCTTATTACCACTTTGCTTTTATAGATAGAACTCTTACGCTATACGATACAATAGCATAAGAGTTCTATATGTAGTTATTGTTCAGATGTTTGAGTTAAATGAATTATTGGAATTTAGATTTTGCAAAGTCATAGAAATCCTTTGCTGCCTGGTCCGCATCCATCTCACCGTAAATAACCTTTTCTATAATAAGCTTGTAGTAATCCTGTATTTCCTGTGAAGGCTCGGGGCTAATAGGATTGACCTCTCCGGTCTCATAGCTTCCGATTAAGTTGACAAATTCATTAACCTTAATCTGCTCCGGTGTTAAGTCAGGCTCAAGAGCCCTGACTACATTTGAGAATATGGATAAACCACGTTCATTGGCAAGAATCTTATTGGCTTCATCATCACTCCAGAAGAAGCTAAGGAACTTGGCTGCTTCCACAGGATTTTCGGAGTCTGTGGATATGCTGAACATCTGTGAGGATTGAATGGCAGATCCTGCAGGGCCATCCTTTGTTCTCCTTGGTATAGGTACAAGATTCAGTTCCCTGCCTGCAGCTTCCGACAAAGCAATAAACTGATTGCTGGCTACCCAAGTCATGGCAGCTTCGCCTGTAACAAGGAAATCACCTTCAATATCCTTAATTTCAGCGATTGCACCGGGATCCGGATATGCACCATAGGCAGTAAGATCTGCTCTCATCTGTATGTAGTCGATTAAGAAGGTATAATCGTCGAATCCCAAATCATCATTGGTCAGTGCGTAGAAATTATACTCCAATCCAAACTGTGAAATACCGGAACCACATCCTGCCGCAAAATCATCAAATTTGGAGCTTCCGTATATATCCAGCTCATCCTTGAATTTCTTACAGATTTCAGCATAATCATCCCAAGTCCATCCTTCCTGAGGCTCAGGTATGCCTGCTTCTGCAAACATTGCCGGATCATAGGCAACACCATATGTATTTACGCCGTTAGATACGCCAACCTGTACTCCGTTGTATCTGGTTGTCTTTAAGAACGCCTCAGTAGTATTAGTGGTATCGATTGTTCCGTCTGCGATATAATCATTTAACGGTAAAATCTTATTAAGGTATGCAGGGAAATTACCACCCATTTGCATGATATCCCAACAGTCATCTGATGCTACCAGGGTATTCAGCTTTTGAAAATACCCGTCGAAATCATAGAATTCGTAATTAATGGTCACATGAGGATTTTGCTCCTGATACATCTCAATTACAGCAATAGTCTTATCATGACGTGCCTGTGAACCCCACCAGGCCATTCTTAATGTAACCGGTTCAGGTGCCTCTTCATTAGAATCCTTTCCCTTATCATCTGCGGTGTCATCTACTTTTGTCTCTGCCGGCTTGTTATCCTTCTTGTCAGCAACTTCTGTTTCCTTACCCTTACATGCTGCCAATGAGAAAACAGAGATAGCCACCAGAAGAATAACTAAAATTCTTTTTAACTTCATATTGTTTACCTCCTCCTATAGAATAACAATATTTCTTATGAGTGTATTATATAGGATAGGTAATTTTTAAACAATATAAAGCAATTAATCAAACAACATCGTTTGAAAAGATATAAAATTCAAACTAAATTTACCGCAGACAAATATGCTATGTTATGGTTTTTTTGACTGTAAGGACCCTGTCGTACAGATGCTTTGTGTCATTAAATATAATATGACTTACATTTATTACCGTCATATCTTTCAGACTCAGTATGGTTTTTTCTATCTCTCGTGCCCGCTCCATATCTAGGGAAGCAAAAGCTTCATCCATAAGCAGTATTCCGGCCTTACTAAGAAGAGCCCTGGCTATAACAATCCTGCTCCTTTCACCGCCCGAAATATTCTTACCGTTATCATATATTATTGTATCTAGTCCCTGGGGCAGCTGATTCACAAATTCGGTCAGGCCTGATGCCCGTATGGCCTCCATAATCTCCTCATCACTATACTCCTTATAGAGCGTGAGGTTATTACGGACCGTGTCCTCAAATATGAATACCTGCTGCTCAATATTTCCTATCAGCTTATAATAATGGTCTCTCTTTATATCCTTTAGGTTGTGTCCGTCTATGGTAATCATACCCTTGGACGGATTAAAGTACTTCCTAAACAGCTTTAAAAGAGTGGATTTACCGCCACCGCTGGGTCCTACCACCAGATATTTACCGTTCTTTTTAACCCTTATGTTGATATCCGATAATATTATCTGCTCGGAATCCTCATAACTAAATTCAACATCCGAAAACACTATCTCATCCTTAAACTCCGGCAAATCTACTGTCTCTACATAGGTATCTGAATTCTCCAGAGTCTTTTCCATCTTACGAATCAAATCTCCGGATGTGAATATTTTTGGAAGACTCTCACCTATATGGAACATTGGCCAGGTCATCTTTCCTATGCCGCTTATAGTCAGTAAAAGTCCTCCTGTGGATATTCTGCCTGCTACCGCAAAATACCCCACAAGCGTGATCAAACCAAGCATGGACCCCATCATAAACAGATGCTGAAAGCTGATGATAAAGGACAGTAGCTTCTCAATGATAAAGCCTTTCTGTTGGATTTCCTCACTTTTTTTATAATAGTCGTCCGTAACTCTGTTTTGAAGATTATAATTCTTTACGATATGGAAGGCCGAAAGAATCTCCTTAATATAGGAGGTATAATTATCAAACATATCACTTCTTTCTTTATTTGCCTTCTTAGTAGGCTTCGAGGTTATGACCGAAATGATAAGGTTAATTGCTATCAGTATAAATGCCAATATAATCATTCTGGCATCAACCGTGGACAGTAGCCATATGCCTACCGCAAATGACGTGACTCCTTCAAATACATTAAATATCCCGGTTATTAGGTTCATCTCCAATGTATTGAAGTCGTTTGTCATTGAAGACAGGTATTTTGCATTATTCTCTTTCTGAAATTCCGCAATATTCTTTGCAAACACCCTCTTCATATAATATTTCTTTAAGACTATATTGGCCTTTCTCCTATAATAACTGCTGGTTATGCCCACCAATATACCCATGGGGACCAAAAGAACAGCCAGAATAAGCAGTTGTGGTATCCTTTGCCTTAAAGCATCCATCCTTCCGTCGATAACCAAATCCAGCATATCCATAATACGAAGATTCACAATACCATCCAGTACGGCATTACATCCCGTGACCACCATAGCCAGAAGAAGATATGGGAATATATTAGTATATTTTTTTAGCATGTGATCACCTCTTCAAAATAATCCTTGGCAGGGAATCTGTTTACTAATCCATTCTTAATCTCTATTACATAGTCATAGTTCTCAGTAATTCCCTCATAATATCTGTGGCTTATGGCTATTACTGTACTGTCAAGGCTTAAAAATGTTTTCTCGATTTCTCTGCCCAGTTCCTCATTTAGACTGGAGGTACCTTCGTCTATAAATAATATCTCTGCATTTTTAGCAATAGCCCTTGCTATGGATATCCTCTGTCTTTGCCCTCCCGATAGATTCTTACCGTTCTCCGTGAGTCTTTCATTAATTCCATCGGTCTTTTCCTCGAGAAGCGTCTCCAGTCCGCTCACCTTCACGGCATAATTCACCTGCTCATCGGATATGTCCTTATACAGGGTGATATTGTTCTTAATTGTATCCTCGAATAAAAACACATCCTGATAGATAAATGCGACCTTCTCATGAAAGGACTTTTCGGATATGTCTCTATAGTCCACATTATCGACAGATATACTGCCTTCGAAATCATCATGAATCATGGCAAGCAGATTCAGCAGAGTCGTCTTACCAGCTCCGCTTACACCCTTTATCAGATATTTCTTACCCTTTTCGATAGTAAAGGATACATTCTTTAGAATCTCCTTCTTATCAAATGAGAAGCTTAAATTTGAAACCTCAATTCTATCCTCAAATACGAACTCCTTTGTCCCCATTCCAATTTTAACATTACTCTCCTCAGGCTTCGCAATTTTTTCATATATTGCCGTCGAAGCCTTGACCTGATTCCAGTTAGGGAATGCACTTATTAAGTAATTACCTATAGAGGTACTGAGCATAAATAAGAATGTGGCCCTTGTCAGATCCATGTCTCCCAGCATTTGAAAACCAAGGTATATCAATACAAGAACCGACACTACAAATGCTAGAACATAGATTACATCTCTTTGAAGATGAGTAAATACGTTGGATAGATATTTTTTCTTTTCCAAACGGCTTATTGTAGTTACACTTTTCTTTAAAAACTTATCCTCAATATTGTTTAACTTAAGTATCTCGAGTCCGTTAAAGGTATTGGACAAATCCGTAGTAAATGCTTCGCTTGTATTTGATATCTCCTTCTCCAGTGCAGTGGTCTTCTTGGTAAAAAGAGTGGCAAGAAGATATAAAATCACTGAAAATACAAGCATTCCGATTGCCAGCTTTAAATCAAATATTATTAAGAATAAGAGTGATACTGTAAACATACCGATATTTATAAGAAAATTAAGCAGATTAATAAAAAATTTATTCTCAAAATTATTAACATCATTAATGAGGTTCGATATATACACTTCCTTAGACTTCTGAGAATACTGCTTAAATGGCATATTGATGATTTTGTCAAATGCCAACTTACGAACATCCAGTATTGTGTCCCTCATATATCTGATTCGTAATAGCCTGGAAATCAAATAGCTTATTGGCGAATATATTATAAATCCAATGGTAATCATAGCGACCATTTTGTAATATTGCAGATCTTTCTTTTCTATTGCACCAAAAATCAACGCAAAGAGTATTGTTTGCGAGAAGTGGTTCACTATGAACATAAATGTTGCGATTAAATACTGTATAAACTTTGCTTTTCTTTTTAGTAATAATTCCTTCATCAGTCTTCCCTATGGCCTCCTATATGTACGCTGGCATAAGCACATTTTATATCAATATGAAATAATTTACAAGTGTAAAATAAGACGGCAAAACACAAAACGCTCCAATAAAAATTCCCCCGCAATAAATTCGGGGGAATTATATAATACTATAGTATTTGACTAACCATTACTCTGTAGCAAGTATCTCTTTTTTATTATAAGAGCCACAAGCCTTACATACTCTGTGAGGAACCATAAGTTCTCCACATTTGCTGCATTTAACAAGATTGGGAGCACTCATTTTCCAGTTAGCCCTACGACGGTCTCTTCTACCCTTTGATGATTTATTCTTTGGACATATAGACATAGTCACACCTCCTTAAAGTTATTAAAGATATCTAGGATTGCTGACATTCTGGGATCTAATGGGGCATCATCACAGTCACAGGAGCCCTCATTGAGATTTGTTCCACAGTGCATGCAAATCCCCTTACATTCATCACTGCATAACAGCCTCATCGGTAAACCGATAATAATCTCATCCCTGATCAATATGTCTACATCCAGATTGTATTCATTAATATATTCTGCTTCGTCCAATTCTTTGGCTCGTTCTTCCTTTGTAAGCTTAAAATCTATTTCCTTATTGACAGATATATCAATGGGATATTCCAACTCTTTTAAGCATCTGCTACAAGGGATTAATAAGGAGAGCGTAGAGGTTCCCTTAATATGAACCTTCTTATTACCAAGGTTGGTAATAGTGATGCTTACAGGCTCTTTACGTTTAAACACATAGGAATTACCGTCGAAATCGATTTTATCCATCTCGATAGGAGCCAGGATGTGCTCCGCTTTATCCTTTGTGGTCATAATTTCAGATAAAGATATAAGCATTTTCTCTCTCCATATTCTACTAGTCAAGTCTTAGGATTACGCACTATACTGTATTATAACTACTGTGTTTTTATTTGTCAACGAAAATTCTTACTATATAAGAGCAACGGTAGCTTTTGCTATGGCCAGTTCTTCATTGGTAGGTATGACAGCCACCTTAACCTTAGAATCAGGTGTGGATATCATTACTTCTTCCCCTCTGAGCTTATTGGCTTCCTCGTCTATGGTAATACCCATGAATTTCAGATACTGACAGACATCATAACGCACCTTGGGATCATTTTCACCTACACCTGCCGTAAATGCTATGGCATCCACTCCGTTCATGCTGGCAATAAAACCACCGATATATTTCACTACCCTGTATACAAACACATCAAATGCTATTCTGGCATACTCATTACCGTTATTCATTGCCACATTGATATCCCTGAAGTCACTGGAAACCTGGGACATACCCTGTATTCCGGATTCCTTGTTTAATAAATGCATAATTTCATCCAGATTCTTATTTTCCTTCTTGGCAATAAACTCAATGATGGAAGGATCGATATCACCGCTTCTGGTACCCATAACAAGACCCGATAAAGGTGTAAAGCCCATACTCGTGTCTATCGATTTGCCGTTTTGTACGGCCGTAATGCTTGCCCCGTTACCAAGATGGCATACAATAATCTTGGAGTTATTTATATCTAACCCACAAAACTCTGCCATACGCTCCGATACATAGCTATGGCTTGTCCCGTGGAATCCGTATTTTCTTATTTTGTATTTCTCATAATAAGACAAAGGAAGGGCATACAGATAAGCCTTATCAGGTATGGTCTGATGGAATGCCGTATCAAAAACAGCCACCATGGGCACGTCCTTCATCAGGCTCTTACATGCTCTGATACCAATCAGATTGGCAGGATTATGAAGTGGTGCAAGGTCATTACATTCTTCAATCGCATTGATTACTTCATCGTTGATTATGGTTGAAGATGAGAACTTCTCTCCTCCGTGGACCACTCTGTGTCCTACGGCTTGTATCTCTGATAAATCACTGATAACACCATGCTTCTTATCTGTAAGTGCTTCAAGAACCATCGATACGGCTATCTCGTGATTCTCCATTACAGTTTCGATTACTACTTTGTCCTGTCCCTGTGGCGTATGCTTTAGATAGCTCACATCCAATCCTATTCTCTCACAGATACCGGTTGCCAAGGCCTTCTTAGCATCCGAATCTATTAATTGATATTTAAGAGATGAACTACCACAGTTAATTACTAAAACTAACATTTATCTATCCTCCAATTTATTTATCTGCTCGCCTGTGCCTGTACGGCAGTAATCGCAACAACACCTACGATATCATCCGCTGTACAGCCTCTGGAGAGATCATTTACGGGTCTGTCAAGTCCCTGTGTTATAGGTCCGTAAGCTTCGGCCTTTGCAAGTCTCTGAGTCAGCTTATAACCGATATTTCCTGAATCCAGGTCGGGGAATACCAGTACGTTCACCTTGCCTGCCACATCGCTTCCGGGAGCCTTTGATGCTCCTACGGACGGAACTATGGCTGCATCCAATTGGAACTCACCGTCCAGCTTAATGTCAGGATTTGCTTCCTTGGCAATCCTGGTAGCTTCTATGACCTTGTCAACATCCGGATGGGATGCACTGCCCTTTGTGGAATGGGAAAGCATTCCGACTATGGGCTCTTCCTCGACCAGAAGCTCGAAGCTCTTGGCACTGCTTGCTGCTATCTCGGCCAGTTCCTCTGCAGTGGGATTCTGAACCAATCCGCTGTCTGCAAATATGAAAGTACCGTTTGCACCATATTCACAATTAGGTACTACCATTAAGAAAAACGCTGAAACAAGCTTGGTTCCGGGAGCCGTCCTTATAACCTGAAGTGCCGAACGCAGTACATCAGCAGTGGAGTAAACGGCACCGGCCACCATACCGTCAGCGTCTCCTGCCTTTACCATAGTAACACCAAAGTAAAGAGGTTGATTTATCAGTAACTCTCGTGCTTTTTCAGGGGTCATGCCCTTGTTCTTCCTGAGTTCAAAAAGCAGGTCAGTATATGTTTCAAGCTTTTCTGCATTTTGAGGGTCAATAATCTTAGCCTTCGATAAATCCAGTCCACCTGCACCTTTAATGATATCGTCCCGATTACCTATCAATACGATATCTGCCAGGTCCTCCGAAAGAATTTTATCAGCAGCCTCTAATGTTCTTCTGTCGCCTGTTTCGGGTAATACAATAGTCTTTTTGTTACGCTTCGCTCTTAATTTAATGTCATCAATAAAACTCATGATGTTTCTCCTTCCTAGCATCTATTCACTCTATAATAATTAATTATGCCAATTTAACACCCAACCTTGATTATAGAACAAAAAACAAATTGATACAAGTGGTTTAGGCCCAAAAAAGAACGATTTATTTACATTTTACTTGATATGAAATCCATAATTATATATAATTTAACAATATCAGCCGAATCAATATATATTACCAAAAGAGGATGGTTTAAATGAAAGTCGTTGGCCTTATAACTGAATATAATCCCTTTCATAACGGCCATAAATACCATATAGAAATGGCAAGGAAAATAACCGATGCCGATTATGTCATCGCAGTGATGAGCGGTGATTTTGTGCAGCGGGGCGCTCCGGCAGTCATCAGTAAATATGACCGTGGTCTGATGGCCATAAAAAACGGTGTCGACTTGGTATTCGAGCTTCCGATCTGCTATGCGACAGGCAGTGCCCAGTATTTTGCCTTAGGAGCGGTTGCCTTGCTAAACGGTCTGGGTATCGTGGATTACCTTTGCTTCGGAAGCGAGTGCGGCGATATCAAGGCCTTAGAGGATGCCGCAGAGCTTATATATAATCCAAATGACAGCCTTCAGGAATTATTATACTCATATATCCGCGAGGGTTATTCATATCCCGCTGCAAGAGCAAGAGCTACGGCTGCCAAAGGAAGCGATATGGCAGATGTTATCTCAGAGCCGAACAATATTCTTGGAATAGAGTATATAAATGCACTTAAGCGGCTAAGTTCGCCGATAAAGCCAATCACCATAAAAAGAGAGCTTGCTCATTATCATGATAAAAATCTCGGAGCTTCCATAAGCTCAGCCACTGCCATTCGCAACATCCTTCAGGATAATGAAGCTCCAATGAAACTTTCCTTAATAAATGACAGTGTTCCACAGGATGTATATGATTATTTTATCAATAACTATCATAAGAAATATCCAATAACCATAGAAGATTTTTCATCTGTCGTTAAATATAAGATTATGTCCGAAAGCAGCAATGAACTGGCTGAATATATGGATCTGTCATCAGATTTGGCGGACAGAATAAAGAATGTAGATGCGTTACAATACAGTATGGATGAATTATTACAAAAGATAAAATCAAAGAACATAACACTTACCAGAGCAAATAGGGCTCTGATTCATATCCTGCTTAATATTAAAAGGAAGTCATTTAACGAATATATCAATGATAATATTATTTACTATGCCAGGATTTTGGCCATGAGAAAAGAAGCCTCCCCTCTAATCCGCAGGATTAAGAAACACGGAAGGCTTCCTGTTATTACTAAGATTGGTGGTGTCCATAAATTGCTGGATACCCGAGGAATGCAAATGCTTAACCAGAACATCTTTGCAACCCATCTTTATAATCAGGTAATCTACGATAAATACCGAACAATACTACCCAATGAATACAGACATGGCATCTGTATCCTGTAGCGGTACCAGGTACGGTACCTGGTACGGTGCCTGGTACGGTACCTGGTACGGTACCTGGTACCGATTAGATTACAGCATAAGTTCTTCCATCTGGTCCAGTAATTCCTCGAACAGCTTGAGAGCTTGATTTACAGGCTCTTTAGTGCTCATGTCAACACCGGCTCCCTTGAGAAGCTCTATCGGATAGTTGGAGCTTCCGCCGCTTAGGAAGCGGATATAATCATCGACCGCAGGCTTGCCTTCCTGTAATATACGTCTTGACAGTGCAATGGCAGCCGAGAATCCTGTCGAATACTGATATACATAGAATGCCGTATAGAAGTGAGGTATTCTTGCCCACTCCATATCTATCTCAGGATCAACTATAATATCATTTCCATAATAGAAAACATTCAAATCGTGATAAATCTTGCAAAGAGTTTCAGCCGTCAGGCTCTGCCCCTCTTCCACCATTTTATGAGTTATCATCTCGAATTCGGCAAACATCGTCTGTCTATACAATGTTGTCCTGAAATCATCGAGGAAATGGTTAATAAGGTATGCCTTCTTCATCTTGTCATCCGTATTCTTCAACATATTGTCAATCAGTAACGCCTCATTACAGGTGGACGCCACCTCCGCTACAAATATCTTATAAGCAGCATATGGATAAGGCTGTACCTTATCGGAATAATAGCTGTGGATAGCGTGTCCCATCTCATGGGCTAATGTAAATACATTATCCAGTGTATTGTTGTAATTTAACAGCACATAAGGATGTGTGCCGTAAGCACCCCAAGAATAGGCACCGCTGCGTTTGTTCTCATTCTCGTATACGTCAATCCATCCATTGTTAAATCCCTCTTGAAGGACCTTCTGATATTCCTCACCGAGAGGCTTAAGTCCCTCAGCCACTATCTTCTTTGCTTCCTCATAGGGTATGTTCATCTCTATATCCGGAATAAGCGGAGTGTATATATCATACATATGAAGCTCATCCAGACCGAGAAGTTTCTTTCTGAGTGATATATAACGATGCATCAGTCCGATATTGTCATGAACGGCATCTATCAGATTGGTATATACGCTGACAGGAACATTACTGTCATCCAGGGCCTTCTCCAGATTAGAACCGTATTTTCTTGCCTTAGTGAAGTAGAATTCCTGTTTGAGATTGGAGCTGAATGTCGCTGCAAGAGTGTTTTTAAAGCTTTCGTAAGTATTATATACTCCTTTAAATGCTTCCTCTCTTACCCTGCGGTCACTGCTCTTTATTAATTGTATGAATCTGCCATGGGTTATTCTAACCTTTTCACCTTTTTCGTTTATTATCTCCGGGAATTTAATATCGGCATTGTTAAACTTGGAGTATATATTATCCGGTGAAGAAGCCATGTCCCCTGCTTCTGCCAAAAGCTCTTCCAACTCCTCAGACAGTATATGCGGCTTTCTGCGAAGAATATTCTTAAGAAGGAAGTCATAAACTCCTAAAGCCTCCTCTTCTTTCATAAACTGCTCTATTGTATCCTCAGAAAGAGTGAGTATCTCAGGCGTGGCGAAGGAAAATGCCGATTCCATCTGAACCAAGAGTACACCGGCCTTATCAGCGAAATCCTGATATTTTGAGTTGGCAGTATCCTCATGATATCTTTGATTTGCGTATACATATACCCTCTCCATCATCATGTTAAGTCTGTCTGAAAACTGCAAAAATTCCAGTAGTGTTTTTGCAGATTCGGATAATCTGCCTCGATATGCAGACACATCCTGCAGCTTTTCCTTGATTTCATTAAATTCCTTCTCCCATAATTCGTCTGTGGCATACAAATCCTCAATTGCCCAAACAAATTGCTTGTCTACCTCACTACGTTTTGGTAAGCTTCCCATTTCTGCCATATTATGTCTCCTTTCAGATAAAAAATATAATCTATTAAATAATTGAATAATATAAAATCCTTTTCAATAGATTATACTAATCATCCCTTACAGTTCGGAGATAATATGAAGCTAAAATTAAAAAACAAACTATTGAAAGGTCTTATATTACTCTTTTTTATCCTAATGTTTATATTCCCCTATGCATCCTATAAGGGTGCCCGGTCTGGGCTTATGTTATGGTTTATTAATATCCTGCCAACCCTATTACCTTTTATAATCATCTCCAACCTTATAATTCGGATTAATCTGGCAGAGAAGATTAGTAATGTATTATACCCCTTTATAGGCAAATTGTTCCGAGTCAGTCCTAACGGATGCTATCCCATTCTGGTCGGTTTCCTGACAGGCCTCCCCATGGGTGCTAAGGTGACAGCCGATTTAGTCGAAAAGGATAAAATCGATCAGAAGGAAGGGGGATTTCTTCTTAGTATGTGCAATAATGCCAGTCCGGTATTTATTATGAGCTATATAGCTATAAATCAGTTGAAAATGCCTAAAATACGATTTTATCTGTTCTTAATAATTTTCGGATCGTCGATAATAGGTTCAGTTATCTACCGTGCATATAAGAACCGTCATGATAAAAGACTGCATATTTGCTCTGATACATATAATTTAGCCCCTTCACCTTCCCGTGATTACAGATCGGAAAAGTTTTCATTTGATATTATGGATAAATCTATAATGAATGGATTTGAGGTAGTCACCAAAATCGGAGGCTATATTATACTTTTTTCAATTTTGGCTCAGATTATAAATGAAATCGGATTAAACTATGCTCTTTTTAAGGCCATAGTAATGGGTATTCTCGAAATCACAACCGGCATTGACCAAATATGCAAAATAAGAATGGATAACAATATAAAAATAGTCTTGGTTTCCGTACTCACTTCTTTTGGAGGATTATCCGGATTGGCACAAACCAAAAGTGTGCTGGGAGAATCAAGACTATCAATTAAAACCTATCTTCTGGTTAAACTGTTATGTGCTTTTATAGCTATGCTGCTCTCAGTACTATATGTATTATGCTCTGGAATATAATTTACTGATCGATATCTTCCAAAAAAGTATTCTCATCAAAATTATATTCATCATCATTCTGATAGGTCTCACTCGGATTAACATCAGTTGAACTGTTGTCAGGATATAACTGATCCATAAGCTCCTGCTTATTATAACGAATTAAATCCAAATTGTTGGCCAATGCATTAATAAATCCATCATATTTTGATAATGAGGATTCATATACGGCCGATACTACTTTTTCTAACTCACTTAATATATCATTAGAGTAAACCAGTACGCCGGTTCGAATCTGATCAGCTTCTTCCTGGGCTTCTCTACGGAGTCGTTCTGCCTCCTGAGATGCCTGCATTATCATCTCATTAGCTTCATAATAAGCCTGCTGCATTATTTCATGCTCATTTAACAGCTCCTTTGCCTTTTCTCTTGTATTGGCAAGTATCTGTTCGGCTTTATTCTCGGCATCAGAAATAATTGCATCCCTGTTAGCGATAATTTTTTGATAGCGCTTGATTTCATCAGGCGTTCTAAGCCTTAGTTCATCCAAAAGGTCATAAAGCTCATCCTTAGGCACGATAACCTTGGTGCTTGAAAGCGGCTGCATTCTACAACTTTCAACAAATTCATATATATCCTCTATTAACTGCTCAATCCTGCTTGCTCCCATGTTCAAACACTCCCTATCGCTTTAAATTTATCATATACAGACTGTACAATACATTCCGGCACAAACTGTTTGATATCTCCGCCAAAACTTGCTATTTCTCTTACGGTACTCGAGCTTAGATATGAATACTCCAACCTTGTGGTAAAGAATATCGTATCGATATCCGGCATAATCTTATGATTTGTCTGGGCCAATTGTAACTCATAGTCAAAATCCGTAATAGCCCGTAGACCTCTTACAATAAATGAAGCGTTCTTAGCCTTTGCAAAATCCACCAATAAACCTTGAAAGGCCTCTACCTTAATCCTTGAATCAAGATTATACTCCTTAAGAACACGTTCTATAAACCGAACACGCTCATCCTCAGTAAATATTGTCTTTTTTGATATATTATTAAGCACTCCGATTACTAAGTGATCCATAAGCTTTGAAGCTCTTATAATAATATCTAAATGTCCCAAAGTTATAGGATCAAAAGATCCCGGATAGATTCCAACCTTCATGCTGCCTCCCATGTGGATTAGGTGATTTCAAGAAAAACATGCTGATTAGACTTATACTCCTTTTTCTTGAACTGCCTAAAATTAGTTTCCTTCAAAAATTCAAAGCTTGTCTGCTTTGAAGCCTCAACAACAATAATCGTATCACAATATATAATATTAGATTTCTGTAAATTAAATAATATATCCCGTTCGAGATTACTGTTATAAGGAGGATCCATGAAGACTATATCAAAGACCTTACCCTTAATCTCCAAAGCTCTTATTGCTTCCAGCACACCCATGGGATATACCTCGGCTTGTGAATCTAATTTTGTAAATTTAAGATTATATCTGATACAGTCCAAAGCAGCTTTGTCATTTTCGACAAATGCGGCATATTTCGCACCTCTGGACAGCGCTTCTATACCTATAGCACCGCTACCTGAACAAAGGTCCAAAAAATCAGCATCTGCTAAATAAGGACCAAGTATATTAAAAAGCGTTTCCTTAATCTTATCGGTGGTCGGCCTGGTTTCATAGCCTTCCGGTGTCTTAAGATTAAGTCTTCTGGCTTTTCCTGCTATAACCCTCATATACATTCTCCATTTCATAAAAGAACAATGGCTTTATAATCATTTTATAATATTATGTATTTTTGTCAACTTGTTTATAATATTAGTTAAAAAATTTAGAGTTTATAGGGGATGTTTTTTGTAAACATCCCCTATAATTATATTATGAAATTGTTTTTATCTTATTGCTGTCCGGCCATTCTTCTTTGCTCGTTTTGTATCATTTTCTTTACCATGTGTCCACCGACCGAACCGTTCTGATATGAAGTCAGGTCTCCGTTGTAACCCTTCTTTAAAGGTACACCTAATTCATTAGCCACCTCATACTTAAACTGATTCAGCGCTTCCCTTGCCTCGGGTATCTCAGCTCTGTTTCTAGCCATATTTATTCCTCCTTTTCATACTCCGATTCATTTGGAATAACACCTGCATATATAACATCTGAAACATCCTTTAGAAATTTTCTATATTTCATCGAATTATTTCAAACGATGTTACGATTATAGTATATGCAATAAATAAATATATACGCTAGAATCTTTTGGTAATATGTCGAAAAATGACCAATTATTATTAAATTTTAAATTTATGCTCTACTGCATTTCAATGCCGCGATTCTTCATTTCTACATATGGTCTGTGCTTGGCTACGCTCTTATAAGCAGGACGTATGATTTTACCCGCATTATTAAGCTCTTCAAGACGATGAGCCATCCAGCCCGATATTCTTGCCACGGCAAATATCGGAGTGTACAATTCCTTAGGAAGCCCTAACATATGGTATACAAAGCCACTGTAAAAATCCACATTGGCACTGACTCCCTTATATATTTTTCTTTCTCTTGCAATTATCTCAGGTGCCAGTCTTTCAACCATTTCATATAGGGCAAACTCCTTCTGCATTCCCTTCTCTTCAGATAAGCTCTTAACATACTGCTTGAACACATTGGCTCTTGGGTCGGAAATAGAATATACCGCATGTCCCATACCATATATCAAACCGGATTTATCGAATGCCTTCTTATTTAATAAATCAGTCAAATAGCTTGATACTTCATCTTCATCGGCCCAGTCCTTAACCTTTTCCTTTAGGTCATCAAACATCTGCATGACCTTGATATTTGCTCCTCCATGCTTAGGTCCTTTTAGGGAGCCCAAGGATGCTGCTATGGCAGAATAGGTATCAGTGCCGGAGGACGTTACAACATGAGTCGTAAATGTAGAGTTGTTACCGCCACCGTGCTCCGCATGAAGTACCAATGCGATATCGAGTATTTTTGCTTCAAGCTCTGTATATTTCTTGTTCGAGCGAAGCATGTACAATACATTCTCTGCTGTAGACAGTCCTGCTTTCGGAGGATGTATTACCAAGCTTTTGCCAAAATGATAATGGCGGTATGCTTTATAGCCATATACCGAAAGCAGAGGAAACAATGCAATAAGCTGTAATCCCTGACGAAGCACGTTCTCTACAGATATATTGTCCGCTTGTTCATCATACGAGTAGAGAGTAAGCACGCTTCGTGCCAGAGTGTTCATCATGTCCTTGCTGGGAGCCTTCATGATTATATCTCTTACAAAGCTCGGCGGAAGTTCACGGTAGAATTCCAACAGCTTTATAAAATCATTCAGTTGCTCCTCGGTCGGCATATCACCAAATAATAAGAGATATGTAACCTCCTCAAATCCAAAGCGTTCATCCTTAATAAAACCGTTTATTATCTCCTCCACATCAATACCACGATAATAAAGCTTACCCTCACAGGGTACGTAATCATTATCTACTATTGTATAGGAATGGACCTCACAAATTTCGGTAAGTCCGGTAAGTACACCCCTTCCGCTTATGTCACGCAAGCCACGCTTAACATCATATTTTTGATATAATTCGGGATTAATTACACAGTTCCTTTTTATCATATCAGCTAAATTATAAATTTCCGGAGTGATTTCTGAGTACTTATTCATATTGTAATCTCCTTTCATTTCAAAATTTTATTATAAAAGCAAAAAAGGCAGATGTCTTATAGGCAGCTGCCTTTAATATTAGGATGTGTAAACTTACATGATGTTAACACGGACAGACAACAGAACGTCATAAAGAAAAACAACAAGTATAGCCGTATCAAATGCTTTTATTGCTTTCATTGAAAAACGGTTAGTTATAGATACAATTGTCGGATGGATTATACGTACAAACACCGCACCAATAATACCAAAGAACACCGATGCAGCTAAGCATATGCGTCCGTTAAGATTCAGGAACATATTCGAATAGTCCCACCATCTTTTATCAAATACATATTCCATCCATACGGATGTTATGTATTCCATAGCCGTTGCGACCAAGGCACATCTTATGATTAAGGCTACGAAGCTTTTGCCCCTGTCAGAGCATATCAATATCATTATTAAAATGCTGATTCCATATATTGGACATAAAGGGCCAAACAAAAAGCCTCTGTTTTCCATATTACCGGTCACTAAGTAGACAAAAACGGACTCATAAATCCATCCCATAGCACTGTAAATGATAAACCATCTAAATAAGGTCAGAAAATCAAGCGACCTTATCCGTCCCCCTACCTTTATCATATGTATGTTCCCCGTCCTTACTTTATACTTCTCATCATTAATACATTAATATAATAAACTTTCAACTAATAATTGTCAATAATTAAATACCGTTGTCATTTATCCACTTTAACTATATAGGTTTTATAGAAAATCTCCTCCGTATCGGGATTCTCAAATACTATTTCCCCCAGACTCCTTATTAATTCATGATTTAACCATTCGTACTTTTCCTCCTCCAGAGGACCGACGTATATATACGAAATATCATATTTTTCAATCAGACTCTTTACAAGACTCATATCATCAGATGTATATATTGTCTCAATATCTCTTGCACGGCCGTTCAGCTCAGAGAGAACCATATTATCCGTGCTTTTTGGCCCCGATTTCCAAAGCTGTTCATGAGTATACCATCCGAATACAGTCGGAAGACCGGTTATTACAGATACTCTTTGATAATCGGTGTAGCTGTAACCATTAGCCTCCAGAACCACAGGAGTACCGGACACATTTTCTAAAAGCCAATTAATTGCCGGATAGTCATCCTCAAAATCCTCCTTAATAAATTCCGTGGCATCCAATCCCTCAAATCCTTTCCGGTCAAATATATTACCATACCAGCTGTTTACCGCATTCTGTGAATACAGCAGGGTTAAGATAAAGGCCGATAGGGATATTACTGTCAAAACTTTTTTGAGGATACCTTTACTGTATCTCAGAAGCCTTATATAAATATATCCAAAGCATATACCAAACATAATAAACGCCTGGTAGGTCAGCTTAAACATAGTATTGGCTCTCTTATAGTCTCCTGAATATATATCCTTTACATATACTATCTCAGGCAGAAGTATGAGTCCCATGGCACAAAATCCGATGGTTATTATATATAAATCCGTATCGGTCAAGGACTCCATATATGATGACAATAATCTGCCCAGCCTTTTCATTCCGGATTTTAGCCCTTCTCCCTTTTTAATCGGTTTCTTAGTATTTGCAAAGTTAATTAACGATACTACAAAGAATAGTGATACCGTGAATATCGGAAGACCCCATAAAACCATATACTGGTACAGGGGTGTATGGTTCTCGGCTAAGCGGGCTGCAGCCGATATTTGATCAAACTTAAGGGTAAACGGTAATGCAAAAATTTCGCCCAACAGAAATATAATAACCCCCTGAAGTGCCGTAAGCCAATAAGCCTTCCTCTTAAACTCGTATATAATCATATTGGAAAACAGAATTATGGCTCCGGAAACCACATAATATATCGGATAATCCCAGAAATTCGTGGTATGAAACAGTCCGATAAAAAAACCCAGTATTATGATATGTGGGGCAAAGAGCTCACTGCTGACGGTTTTAATATTCTTACGGTTATCTGTCTGTCTGAAAAGCCATGCCAATAATACGGCAAGCACAGTCAGAACGAATAATATATTAATAACATGGGCATGCAAATCTCCAAGAACAAAAGAATATGCCGGAAACTCATGTATCGTCTTATCATTGGTTTCAGGGCTGTATCCGATATATCTTGTGGCATCCGGAAACCAATAAGAGTATCTGCCCTTAACCTTGCCTGTAATCTTTTTAATGGCAGGAATAATTAAGCCATATATCGGATAATGCATATTGCCTGCTATACATACACCGGATGCACCGATAAAGCCTCCCAGACCGGCGTAGAAGCCCGACGTTTTATTTTTCCTGCCGTTGTATCTGATTATTAAATTATAGACAAGAGAAAATGGAAGCACAAAAGCAAATGCCCCTGTCATCATAAGCATAAGATTGTATCCATGGGTTACAGGAGTAAATGAAAGCCTCGTCAGAAATGTTGCCAGGAACTGTCCGACGTAGTAATAATTAAGACTCGTCCCGCTAAACCAGAAATCCTGTGGAGGCATATAATCACTTCGCATCATAGTTGTCATGAAACCATAATCCATAAATTTCTCGGTTCCGTATGCCTCGGGCTTAAATCCCCTTATATAGGTGAAGAATATGAACACCGCAACAAAGAGCAATTCCTCCACAGCAAAAATTATCAGCTTATCCTTTGTAAAATAAGGCTTATAATATCGCTTAAAGTAAAACACAAGTAATAGATTTATAACCAATCCTATTACCAGGGATATGATACAGGAAACTGTTGAAAACTTAAGAATCCTTAGTGTCGAAAGCATCCACATCAGATATCCCGTTACCGCAATACCTATGGTCTTAGAGAACAAATATCCTTTATCTGAAAGAGTGGAAAAAAGCAAACCGGAAAGTGGCATAAATATAAGACCAAGAATAAAAACAACTAGCCACCATTGAATGAATGGAAGCGTATCCTGTCCCAATAAAAGATTTTCAAATACCGTATTCACAATTTCACCCCCGGTTACAGTTCTATTCTAGCACCTGATTTAATTTCTTAAAATCACGGACTGCCTGTCTGCCGATTTTAAATATTCTCTTCATATTTATAGAATTAACACCGCCCTGTCTCGGTCTGAAAGTAATAGGAATATAACGTACCTTAAGACCTTTTCTGGCATAGATAACGGATATAAGTACATTGGACAGATTATAGCCGTCCGGTATAAGACCCAGCTGTTCCTTAAGCACATCGGCCTTCATTAATCTGAAGGGAGTATTAGCATCCTTTAGTCGTACACGAAAGCTTAGCCATAAGACGAACTTCAGTGTCTTGGTTACCAACACCCGTGATAATCCATCCTGTCTGCCCTTTCTTTGACCGATAATCATGTCCCAATTATCCCTGTCCTCCCAAAACTGCCAGAATTCCTCCGGAACAGTCTGTCCGTCGGAATCTGTCTGAAACACATAGTCGGCACCTATGTCGACCGCATATTTATACCCATAAAGAACCGTTGCACCATGTCCTCCATTTGGTTTAGTCAGAGGCTCGAAGGCTTCAAGGTCATCTGCATAATTCTTCATGATTGAGTAAGTAGAGTCCTTACTGCCGTCATCAATTATGACCAACCTACTACCGTTACCTATTCTCTCAACAATCGGATACCATTCTTTTATGACGGCTTCTATATTCTCCTCTTCGTTATATGCAGGAATTACAATATATAATTTATCCATTCTTTTTCCTCTCCTTATAGACGACCTTACCCTACAGCATAATCCTACAGCATATTAAATACATCCAGAGCTCTTCTGACAACCCCATCCATATTGTAGTACCGGTATTCGGCTAATCTGCCTAAGAATATTACTTTGGTCTCCTTCTTCATTTCTTCTTCATACAGAGCAAATTGCGCTTTACAGTCCTTAGTAGGAAACGGATAATAAGGCTCTCCCTCAGAGCAGGGATATTCCTTGCATATAGTGGTTTTTTTGTGATCCTGCCCGGTAAGCTTCTTAAATTCCGTGATTCTGGTATAGTCATAATCATTAGGATAATTCACGACCGGAGCCTCCTGGTACTCCTCCCTGTCTAAGGTTTCAAATTCAAATTTTATGCTTCTGTATGCCAATCTGCCATGCTTATAGTTATAAAACTCATCGGCAGGTCCCGTATATATTAAGGTGTCATATTCCAGGTCATCAATAATATCTTTATAGTCTGTGTTCAGCATAATCTTAATATTCCTGTTTTTGATCATATTCTCACACATCCTGGTATATCCATGGGCAGGCATCCCCTGATACTTATCGGCAAAATACCTTGTATCACGATTAAAGCGGATAGGTATTCTGGATATAACAGAGGTATCCAATTCTGCTGGGTCTACACCCCATTGCTTCTTGGTATAGGTCTCAAATATCTTCTCATAAATATCCCGCCCTACCTTACTTATGGCAACGTCACGACTGGTCTTTACCTCCCCAACGTCAACTGCCTTCTCCTCCAAGAACTGCTTCATTTCGAAACAGTTAAGATTAAGATTATAAAGCCTATTTATGGTTTCGACAGTTATAGGCATGGGAATTAGATTACCGTCCACATAGGTAAGGACTCTATGCCAAAAATCATTCCATTTGGTAAACTGTGAAAGATATAGATACACCTCTCTGTCATTTGTATGAAAAATATGAGGTCCATAGTTGTGAATCAGAATATTGTCCTCATTATAAGAGTCATATACATTACCGCCTATATGCCCCCGCCTTTCAATTACGAGTACCTTTTCATCCATTACATTAGCTATTCTTTCGGCTACGGTCAGTCCTGCCAAGCCTGCTCCGACTATTACATACTTAAATTTCATCCTAAAGTCCCTCCTATATACTACGATATGTAAATGTGTTGGTAATCTACTTCTTTACCTTCCTGCCTGTATCATATATCGAAATATCCCATATTTCCCTTCCCGTCTCGTATACACATTCATAGGTGTTGCGGATATTGTCCTCGTTAAGATTATATTCATTGCTGATTCGGTTGTAATAATCTACAATGATAAAGCTGATTTTATTCTCATTCACCAGATTGATAAGCTCGGTGGGCGTACTTGCCTCATACATTTTTCGAACCATTATATCCCGATATTCTGTATCATACCCCGCTGACCACGCATAATACTGGTGGCCTTGATATAGCATCGCTCCGCCAAAGACCACCTGATTGACCGTATAGGAATCGGTAAGGAATATATCGCTCGAGTCACTATTGGCTCTGATAAATTCAGTCAACGGGTCGTCCATATTGAGAATAACCTTACCCTCAACAGAATTCTTCCTAAGCAGGGTAGTAAAATCATAAATGCCGGTTAATGTCAGCATTATTATCAGTACTCCCCCTGCAATCTTAAATATAACATTCTTCATGTCAAACATCTTTGTGATAAGGGATGCGGTAAATACTCCCATAAGAATGCAGCTCATCATAATATATTTATGATTTACGGTAACATCTACGGTAAGGGATACCGTAAAGGCAAATACCAGTGGAGCCAATGAAGCAATAATAAGATACCGCTCGACTATCTTCCCAAATATGAATGCAATAATAACCACAACAGGCAAGATACCCAGAAGCTGCTCCAAATATGCAGCCACTCCAAATACAGTCTTATTCTCGGCTATAAAGCCAAACAGCAGCTTAGGCGACACTACAGAACCCTCAATAAAAAAACCTGTTTGAATTAAAGCCAGTATAACCGTAACTACCGCCGTTATCAAGAGCTCCAGCCGTCTGTTTGATAGTATGGCAATCACAAATAAAACCAGAAGACATCCGATAACCGCCGAGCCATGGAAGAAGGACAGGCTTCCGAGCAACATTCCTATCGATAACGGATAGCGTATATTCTTAATACACCATCCCTCCTTATCGAAAAAAAGCCTCTTTAAGGAAAGTCCTTTCCGATTTATAGTCTCAAGCATTCCATATAGATTCGGAAGATATAATATAATGACAAAGAACATTACGGCTAATCCAAACGCAAAATGCCTTTGATTGCAATAAACATTAAGATTCCATAATCCCCAATCCTCATGGGGTGTTTCTCCAATGAATCCTGTATTATTCCATAATGCGTTAATTATGCTTTCGCTTTTAGGTATTTTTGAAAGATATATAAATAAAGCCTTCCCGCTTCTAAATGCAAAAAACAATAAAGCCAGTATTCCTGATATCATTCTTCCTGTTATTTTTACGGTCAGTACATAAAGTAGCATAAAAGCGCTTAAGAAGCTTAATAAACTGGGAAGATTGAAGGCATGGTCTATTCTCATTCCAAGAAACTCTAAATTTCCCGCTAGAAACTGAAACATAAAGTGATACTTAATATCCTCTCCTGCAAAATGAGAATATGAGGTAGGGAAATTATTGCCGTAGGAGAAGGATCTAATCATCCCTATATGGGGTGAAAAATCACTGAATACACTAACACCAATATGAAGCTGTCCGTTATTTACATAGAACGTTGACCAAAAAAGAACTATTCCGAGTAATGTGACGGAGCACAGTATAATCAATTCCTTGACTTTGGTTTTGTTATCCTCCGATATTAATGATTTATCATATTCTTTATTCTTAAGAAGTCTGTTATATAATGTAAACGCAAGCAGAATAAGAGCCAAGGGCATCATAATGATATTAGCCATTACTAAAGGGGCTTCCATTTTGGAAGAAACCGATGCTATAATATATACTAACCATGTCATACTAAGCACACCGGTGATAAACCAAGCCGGCAGGAGTAAAAAATATGGGCTTAAGTTAATGCTCTTATTATCATATGAGCTCCGAGAGATACTATGAAGCTTAGGAAAGGCAAGCTCACATATTACCCAACCGGTGCCAAAGCAAAGCAGCAGATAAATTATACCTAGCACTTATCATCACCGCCCCTGATATAATCGGATATCAGATATCTTGGTCTTGCCTTCACTTCCTTATATATCTTAGTAAGATATATGCCAATAATACCTAAGCTGGTCATAATTGCACTGCCAATGATTAGTTGAAGTAAAATCACCGTGGTAAAACCATCGCTGGCTCTTCCGGATAATTTCATAAATAAGGTCTGAATTCCCATCAATAATGCTCCGAAAAACATTATGACTCCGAGTAAGGTAATGCAATGCAGCGGCATAGAGGTATAAGAGGTAATCGCATTTACAGCCAGGCGTATCAGTCTGAACAATGACCATTTTGTCTTACCGTTCACTCTCTTGGCCACATCAAATTTAATTTCTTTCCGACTAAATCCTAACCATGCCGACATTCCCCTAAAGAAAATCGCCCGCTCAGGCAGAGTTTTCCATGCCTCTACTACTTTCCTGTCCATCAGCTTAAAGTCAGAAGCCTTCCCAAGATTAATATCAGAGGATTTATATATCAAAAAATAAAAGAATTTTGCACATAATCTGTATATAATATTCTCTTTACCTCGGGAATGTTTAATGCCCTCCACTACATCATAGCCCTCATTTAGCCAGATGCTGACCATATCGGGTATTATTTCAGGAGGATGCTGAAGATCCCCGTCCATAACCAATACCATATCTCCCCCGGCATATTCGAGTCCGGCACATAGAGCCGATTCCTTTCCGAAATTCCTGCTAAGTCTGATAATTGATATCTTATCATTTCCATATGCTGATTTTTTCAGCTCATTCCAGGTGTTGTCTGTAGAACCGTCATCAACCAGAATAAACTCATATACGATACGGTTATCTTTCAGTACATTTTCAATTGTCCTGATGGAATTTCCAATATGACTTCCTTCCTGATACACAGGAATTACAACGGATAATAATGCATCCGGTTTTCTTACGGTTGGCTTATCTACAGTAATCATAGGACACCTCTTTTATTTAAATTACAAAGTGTTGCCGGTTTTATTTAAGATCTTATCCTCAAGATAAGGATTCTCACTAAAGATTTCTTCTACTTCATCATCGCTTAAGCTTTTAGCCGCCTGTGCCGCCAGCTTAAGTATCGAAGCATCCGTATATATATTACCTATCCTAAAGTCAAGATCACCGCTTTGCCTGATACCAAACAAATCCCCCGGCCCTCTAAGCTTTAGATCTTCCTCCGCTATATAAAAGCCGTCATTAGACTTATTTAATATCTCCAGTCTTTCCTTTGCCTCCCTGCTCCCTGTTCCGCATACAAATATACAATAGGATTGATGTTCGCCTCGTCCGACTCTGCCTCTTAGCTGATGCAGCTGTGCCAGACCGAAACGCTCAGCATTTTCCACCATCATAACGGTGGCATTCGGAACATTGACACCAACCTCCACGACAGTGGTAGATACCAGTACCTGTATGCTTCCCTCTGCAAATCTTTCCATAATACTATTCTTTTCTTTAGGCTTCATCTTACCATGAAGATACTCTATGGATATACCGGAGGGCATGGCCTCCCTGATCTGCTGGGTGTAATCAATTACATTCTCTGCCTCTATCATCTCGCTCTCTTCCACCATAGGGCATATCACATAAGCCTGTCTACCCTGTGCCACCTGTTTTTCAATAAATCTGTAAGCAGTAGGTCTGTAGCTTATATTTACAACGCAGTTCTTTATAGGAAGTCTTCTGGCAGGAAGCTCGTCCAATATGGATATATCAAGATCACCGTATAATATTATTGCCAGCGTTCTCGGAATGGGTGTGGCACTCATAACCAGAACATGGGGCTTCTTGCCCTTGGTCATTAAATATTCCCTTTGCCTAACACCGAAACGATGCTGTTCATCTGTTATGACCAGGGCAAGATTATCATATACCACCTTTTCCTGTATTAAAGCATGGGTTCCCACGATAATATCGGCTTTATGCTCACGGATTCTTTCATAAGCTTCGTTTTTCTCCTTTGGAGTCATTGAACCGACCAGGAGACATACCGATACGTCAAAGCCGGACAGCATCCTGCAAAATGACGAATAATGCTGTTTCGCCAGGACCTCAGTCGGAACCATAATACATGCCTGATATCCGTTCTTTACAGCCATTAATAGTGCAAGCAATGCCAGAACAGTCTTTCCCGAACCCACATCTCCCTGAACCAGGCGATTCATGGCAAGCTCTGAGGTCAAATCATTCTTAATCTCACTCCATACCAAATGCTGAGCCTTTGTCAATTTGTAGGGCAATGAATCTATAAGCCTCTCACATTCATCTGCTTCATTCATGGGATATTCTGTACGGCTTATAGCCTTACTGTCTCTCATCCTTCTTAATGCAAGAGAATATAGGAAGAATTCATCAAATACCAGGCGTTCCCTTGCTCTCTTTAAGCTTTCTCTGTCCTTAGGGAAATGAATTTCCTTCAAGGCCTTTGTCCTATCTATCAAAGAATATTCCTTGCTTATTCTATCGGGAATATAGTCCTTTGCAAATTTCAGATTATTATGCACTTCATGCATGGATTTTATTAATAGTTTATTGGTTAGCCCCTCCGTAAGAGGATATATAGGTTGAAGAACCTTCAATAATTTATAATAGTCCTCCTTATTAAAAAAAATCTGTGGCTGCTCCATCACAAGGGCACCGTTCTTGGTTTTTACCTTACCCCGAAACAGATAGCTGGTTCCCATGGTAAGCCTGTTCTTAAGAAAGGGCATATTAAACCATGTGAGCATCAGCGTACCGGAGCTGTCCCTCACCTGAACGTTTAGTATCTGCAAATGCCGCACACGCCTCAGTCTGGGGGTGATGCCAAGATATGCCTCTATGGTGGCTACGCTGCCCTCGCTTACCTGAGATATGGGTACAGGCATTCCAAACTCTTCATAATCCCTTGGATAATGCTCCAATAAATCCTGAACAGTCTCAATACCGATTTTAAGAAAAATCTTCTGAGTCTTTTCACCGATTCCCTTAATTTTTACAATGCTATCATTATAATCCAAGATACTCACTCCACATTTTATTACATATATAATAACACACAAATAAATCAAATAAAATGTGCTGATTTAATAATTCTTAATAAATTCCATATGTTAAAGCTTAAACTATAGTATAGCATATTTTGGTAATATTTCAACGATTATATCGAACACACGTTTATAAGAAATTAAGATAAAAAACTATTGACAAATATACTGTATTAGTGTATTGTTGTATTAGGTCACTAATACACTAATGCAATGATACAATTTATATGAAAGGAGCTGTAACAATGCAATGGGAACTCAATACTGATAAGCCTGTATACTTACAGCTGGTGGAGCAAATCCAAGCGGGCATAATATCCGGTAAATATAAGCCCGGCGATAAGCTTCCATCTGTCAGAGATTTGGCAACCCAGGCTACGGTAAACCCAAATACAATGCAAAGAGCTATGACAGAGCTCGAGCGGGATGGATTAGTCTATTCTAACCGTACTATAGGAAGGTTCATAACCTCTGATGAAGAGCTGATTGCTCAGCTTAAAAAACGATACATTACACAACTGGTACAGGAGTTTTTAGACAAGATGAAGCTACTGAACATAGAGCTAAATGAAATCATTTCATATATAAATCAATTATCAGAAAATAATAAAGCGTAGTTACGGAAGGAGTCAAAAATGAGTGTTATATTAGAATGCAAATCACTTACAAAGAAATTTGCCTCAACCATTGCTCTGTCAGATTTGAATCTTATATTGGAGCGGGGCAGGATTGTCGGACTGCTGGGTCCGAATGGTAGCGGAAAGACTACATTGATAAAACTTATTAACGGATTATTAGTTCCTAACTCAGGAAGCATCCATATTGCCGGAATGGAACCGGGAGTAGAGAGTAAGAAAATAGTCTCCTATCTCCCCGAAAAGACATATCTGCCTGATTGGATGAAAGTATCAGAGGCTATCAACTTTTTTAATGATTTTTATGAGGATTTTGATACAAACAGAGCCTATGATATGCTGCATCGCCTGAATCTTGATCCGAACAAACGTCTTAAAGCCCTATCCAAGGGTACTAAGGAAAAGGTACAGCTAATACTTGTCATGAGTCGCAGAGCCCATCTGTATTGTCTTGATGAGCCAATCGGTGGAGTGGACCCTGCTGCCAGGGACTATATTTTAAGTACAATCATCACAAATTATGATGAGAATGCTACGGTAATATTATCAACACATCTGATTGCAGACATCGAAAATGTACTGGATGAAGTTATATTTATCAAAGAAGGCAGCCTAGTCCTTCACTCACCGGTGGATGAACTTCGTGAAAAAGAAGGAAAATCCATAGATTCATTGTTCAGGGAGGTATTCAAATGTTAGGAAAACTGATTAAGCATGAAATTAAGGCGACCGGAAGAATTTTATTTCCATTATATTTAATATTGCTTCTGCTATCTGTTGTTAATCGTGTGTTAACCAGTATCGAAGTTTTTAGCGGACCCTTAAATACCATAAAAGTATTTATGCTGTCTGTATATGGATTATCTGTTTTTGCATCATTTGTTGTTACCTTTATAGTTATGATTCTTCGTTTTTATAAGAATCTTATGTCAGACGAAGGATATCTTATGTTTACGATTCCGGTTAAGCCAAATCAGCTGATAAACTCTAAGATCATAGTATCTTTTATGTTGAACATATTGAGCATAATCGTTGTAGCAGCTTCACTGTTTATTCTTCTGGGAACATCTAAGAATATAGAAATGATCAAACAGATATGGGACTATATATATATAAATTTAAAACTTAGCTTTGAGGATAAATATGCCGTACTTTTGGCTGAATTAATATTTATGATCATTCTTAGCTTAATACAGCAGATTTTACTTATATATGTGTCTATTGCCGTAGGACACCTTTTCACAGGCCATAAGGTTTTAGGCTCCTTCGCCGCCTACATTGCAATAAATACCGTTGGGCAGATATTGGTAACAATAATAATATCAATATTGGCCGTAATTAACGGAACTTCCTTTGAAGCGCTTGATTCTATTCCTCAGCTACTGTTCCCATTTAGTATAGTCGTATCCATAATATTTTGTATCCTCTTCTATCTCGGAACAAACTATATATTTAACAGAAAGCTTAACCTGGAGTAAAACCAAGTCCATACACAAAGAATGTGATGTTTCATAACCAATCAGGAGGGTGCATTATGTTATATATGCACCCTCCTGAATACTATTTTCCAATATAATTTTAATACGGTTTATCTTTGTATCTTATTCGATTATTCAACTGATAGCAGATAGTAATAAATAGGCTGACCGCCGTAATGAACCTCTACATCCATGTCGGGATACAGATTCATCAGCTCTTCTCCGATTTCATTAGCCTCTTCGTCAGTTATCTCTTCACCATAATAAAGACTGATTAATTCAGACTCATCATCTACAAGACTCTTAACCAGCTCTATGGTTGTGTCCTTTACGTTCTCTCCTACGGATATTACCGTCTTATCTCCGAGTCCCATAATATTACCCTGCTTTATCTCTTTACCGTCGATACTGGTATCACGAATGGCATAGGTAACCTGACCGGATTTTACTTTATTCATCTCGCTGATCATTCTCTCGGCATTGTCTTCAGGAGACTTATCATAAACATAATTAATCACAGCCGTAATTCCCTGAGGAACATTCTTTGAAGGAATAACAACGATATTTTTATCCTCGGTAAGATGCTTTGCCTGTTCTGCGGCCAGAATAATATTGCTGTTATTAGGAAGTATGAAAATGGTATCGGCATTAACCTCATTTATAGCATTTAGCATATCCTCTGTACTAGGGTTCATGGTCTGGCCTCCCTCAATCAGATGGTCAACACCAAGGCCGGTAAAAATCTCACCCAATCCTTCACCCATTGAAACCGCAATAAATCCTGCCTTTTTTCTCAGCTTCTGTGCCATTGGCACATCCTGAGAAGCCTTGGCTTCTGTGGCAGCCTTCTCTGCATCCTTAATAACCTTTTCGTTATGCTCCTCACGCATATTATCTATCTTCATATTAGTCAGTGAGCCATACGTTAACGCCTTTTGGATTGCCAGTCCGGGGTCGTTCGTATGTACATGCACCTTAACGATGTCCTCATCCGATACGACCACTATTGAATCACCGATAGATTCAAGATAATTCTTAAAAGCCATTTCTGTATTTATATTATATTCATTTTCGAGCATTATGATAAATTCTGTGCAGTAGCCGAATTTTATATCCTCTGAGGCTATTCTCTCGATGTTTATTCCTGATGGTGCAGTCTCTTCAGAACCGCTTCCTTTAGGTAAGATTTCTTTACCGAGAAGAGCATTATAAGCTCCCTTAACAATTTCCAACAATCCTTGTCCTCCGGAATCCACAACTCCTGCCTCCTTCAAAACAGGCAGCAGCTCCGGTGTCATCTCCAGAACCTCTTCCATATGTTCTATGACTTCTTTACCGAAATAAACCAGATCATCGGTCTCCAGAGCAAGCTGTGCAGCCCTCTCTGCCGCACCTCTGGCTACGGTCAGAATTGTTCCTTCCTTGGGCTTCATAACCGCTCTATAGGCAGTCTCTACAGCCTTCATAAGACCATTGGTTATTACGGCTACATTTAGCTCCTTATGCTCTCTTACTTCTTTTGTGAATCCACGGAATAACTGAGATAATATAACTCCGGAATTTCCTCTTGCACCACGAAGCGAACCGCTGGATATCGCCTTGGCCAGCTCTTCTAACGAAGGATTGCTTAGCTTTTCGATTTCCTTAACAGCAGACATAATTGTCAATGTCATGTTGGTTCCGGTGTCTCCATCCGGTACCGGAAATACATTCAGTTCATTAATATATTCCTTCTTCGCTTCTATGCATGCAGCTCCGGAAAGAAACATCTTTTTAAATGTTTTAGCATCTATCGTTTTAACAATCACTGATTTTTCCTCCTTAAATGCCTAATTCTCAAAGTTAGTCAATTACTTTGACTCCTTCTACGAATATATTGATCTTTTTGACCTCAATTCCCGAGAATTCTTCCACATTGTACTTGACATTGCTGATTAAATTATCAGCGACTGCGGAAATACTAACTCCGTAGGAGACGATTATATGAAGGTCAATCGTGATTTTGTTGTCCTCGATAGTAACATTTACTCCATGGCTTAAATTATCTCTCTTTAACAGCTTAACTATGCCATCCTTCATATTAATAGAAGCCATACCTACAACACCAAAGCATTCTACTGCAGACGCTCCTGCATACTGTGCCAACACCTCGTTATCAACCACAATTTCTCCGATGTCTGTATTCAAATGTCCTTTCATAATCAACCTCCATTCTATCAATGAATTGATCTATAGTCTTTATTTGTTATTATAGCCAGTTTTCATCTGTTCATGACAGATTAGCCGTACTATATTATTCCCTTATTTGTGAGATAACCCAATGCATCTATGCATATTATATAATACTATGATTATTATTTGGAAGTGGTTAATATGAAAAGAATGATAGGGTTTATCTTGTTTTGGATTGCCATAGGCATGACAATCATGCTTTTCATTACTAATGGCATCTTAGCAATATGTATTATTATTCTGTGCCTCTTGCTGGGCTATAATTTATTCTGCAATTAACGATAAACAGTAATTAATAATATGAATGAAAAAAGTGGGTGCCAAGATCCCCTGACACCCATTGTTATTCTTTATGCGCGTTCTACTTTTCCGGATCTAAGACAGGAAGTACAAACATACATTTTTCTAGCCGCACCGTTAACCTTAACTTTTACTGATTTAATATTGGGTTTCCACATCTTATTAGATCTTCTATGAGAATGACTCACAGCGATTCCAAAGTGAGCACCTTTATCACATATTGAACATTTTGCCATCAAAAGCACCTCCTTAGGTATGATTTAGAACCATTTGGCCTAACAAACACATTTATTCTATCAGAATATTTATTATAATGCAAGCGCTTTTTTATCATACCCTTGAGGGAAGTCATTATTCGCAAAAGGGTTCTTCAGAAGCACGATCAATTGCATCCTGGATTTTCTTGTCTACGTCACAATCATCTTTTTTCTTTGAATTTTTAGTAAATTTGTTAATAACATCGGGAACCATATCTAAAATCTTACTTAATCCGTCCTTATCCTTGATATTAACCACCTTAGATGATCCATTCTGGATTACCAATACTGAGTTGGGTATAATCTTACCGCCCAGGCATCCTCCGGCATTGTTCTTTTTATCCCCTGCAAATGCTCCGGCTCCGACACCAAAGCTTACCTCTACCAATGGTAAGATAATAGTTCCATCATCAAATTTAACCGCATCTCCAACCACAGTTTTTGTGGATAAAAAGCTGTCCATTCCGTTAAATAATGATTCTACAGTTGAACTGAAATTATTCTCGGACATTATAACGCCTCCTTTAATAGTTGATAATTCATCTTTAATTCTTTAAATCTCTTGTCTAACAACAGTTTAATTACTATTATTAGTATTGTCCATATTCTTATTCTTCCCTTGGCATAATGGCTGCCTATGCATATCTTATTCTCAAAATCCGGAGTAATCTGAAGGTTATCACCATATATACCATATAGAATTCCTAATACTCCGAGAAGCTGACCTGTGCTACAGGGATCTCCGGTTCCGAATATAAGTCTCGATTTAATTTTTCTGGGTAAAATATGCTTTAATAATTTCTTAATACTGTTATAGGTATGTCGAAAGCCTTCTCTGTTAATATCATCCCGCATAAAATCAAGTATCAAACTTATTTTGTGTTTTATATTAAGAAGCTTCTGAATAAAATTCATAAGCTTTCTTTTTATTCTCTGAAAAAAGTCTTTGATTCTATTTTTGACTTTCTTATATTTCCTGAGCAGAAAACCATCGTTATCCTTGTTCTCATTATCAATAGCTCTATCAATATCATTGACTTCAGCTTCGTTTTTGATGTCGGCCTTCTCTTCCTTTATCTTTTCGGCTGTCTTTTCGGGATGCTTGATGTCCGGCTTATCCTCTTCAGCCTCCGGTATTTCATCATCTATAATGTCTGCACCGGATTTATCGTCACTTCTTTTAATAGTCATCCTTTCTTTTTTAACCGATTTCTTAACCGGACGTTCGCTGTCATATATCAAAAATCCAAGAATCCTTATCCAAATTCTACGGTTCTTACCGGTTTGATCAATTCTGGCATGGACTAAATGAAAAAGCCAGCTTACACAGCCATCCAAAGCAAAGGCATCACCATGCTCTACCTTAACCCTGTATCTGACAGGCACGAATAAAACGACAGCTATAAGAAGTAGAAGTATGCCCAGTATTATTAATAAGGTAATTCCGATTATTTTTAAGATTAATAGAATTATGGATAACATAGTAAGGTTCCTTTATATACATTATAACATGAATTTCCAGAACTCAAAAACAAAATCACCTGGTTTTCATGAACTAATCTGCTTGTTGTGGACATTATAACATGAAAATAAAGATTAGTAACTCGAAAACCCTAGGTTTATATAGATTCTTATGTAAAATACTCTCTTACATTGAATGAACCTGTATTATTGTATACCTCCATAAGCATGTCCTGAACCAAATCAATAGCCTCATCCTTACCCTTGGCGAGCCCTACGATTTTGATGTCTGCTTTCTTGTAGTGAGGAAACAAGAGCTCATTGGCATTCATAATATCAAACAAATTGCAGGGTTGGGATGCAAATGCAATACAATACACATCAGAGGTAATTTTTCTGTTACTGATATTCTTTATTACTCTGTCCTTCTTCTTCTGAAGCTTATCACCTATATATAAACTTGATGCCCATTGTATCATATGGTTCCCTCCAAACAGCAAACAGTACATTGTTTGATTATAAGTAGTATTCCACATTTTTCCACATGTAATACAAGTAACAGCTAGGCCTCCATAAATCCTTGAATTATCTCCATCGAGGCATATTTTTCGGCAATATCCGTGCATCTGTTTAAGGAGTATAGAACATATTCCATAACCTCGGTATGAGTATTAAAATATACGGGCATTAATTCCATCGTATTTGCCATAATGGCTCTGGTAATCATGCGGTCCGTGCTTTTAAACCGGTCTGTCAATTCCATAATAAGCTTATCGACTTCTTTTTTTAAACCTTCCATGTCAATTACTTCATCTGATATCGTTTTCTCCAAATCAACAAAGTGGCTGCCCGAAAGAAGATTCTTGCACAGAAGCAGTGCATCCAACATCTTCTGTTTTCCCAGGCTGTCTGCAACAATTCTGTGGTTGCTGTCAATATGATATAATGCATCATCAATGGAAATTAAGTCATGCTCCATATCCTCCTGGTAACCTTCTAAAACCCCAAGGCTATCCACTAATTCTTTCGAAGGCTCCTCCTGTCTGTCAGTTAAAAATGCCGTATTGACACTGCTGATAATCTTATCGGCAGCTTCTTTCAGCTCCTTATCCTCTAAGGTTTCGGTGCAGATATAAGGACAGCAAATCAGTAAAGCATACAGTTCATTAACTATCTCAATCAGACTGTAATATGCTGTAATCTCGGTCTCTAAATACACCAGAGCCTCTCTGATAAGTAATTCTGCATCCTCATACTGCTCTTTATTAATATCTTTGAAATTGAGTCTTTCCAGCTTCTCCTTCTTCTCCCAAAGAGACGGGAACATATCTTTCTTTTCCTCGGTTATATCCAGCATGGCACGGCTTCTAATCATATAAATATATGATTCAAAAATATCTCTTTGAGCCCCGACCAGTTCACCGAGGCTGCCCATAATATAATCAAAATACTTCTTCTTGGCTATACGAACAGGTAGCTGACCGATAATATCCTTAATTCTGTCATTTATGATTACATTATCCTCTTCCTCGAAAATATATCGAAGTACCTCCCGTGCGAATTCTTCATCATCCTCCAACTCCTCAAAATCCTTGAATCTATATTCCACACGATTTATGGCATACTCATAGACCTCGAAGGTATCAGCATAGGAGGAAAGAAGCTCCATTCTTTCTGTGATGTTTCTGCGGATGCCGTCTGCCAGGCTTACATAATTCTCTGTCTCTTTAATATTACTTCTTAGTACCACCGCTTCTGAAATTAAAGAATTAATGCTCTTGGTGAATTCATGAAGCTGTCCGTCCCAATTATCCTTCTCATCCAAGTACTTTTCATAGAAAATATAATAATCGAGTGCCAGCCTGACTGTTGCAGTGGTATTATATATATCGGTCGTAATATTTAAAAAATCCGGTATACTGTTATGCAGATCACGATTATTTATGACATTCTTATAAATACTTCTCAAGCTTATGCTCATATAAATCTTCCTGTCCCTTTTTAAATTTTAATAGATTATTCCTGAACATGTTCATGGGTAAATAAATGCTCCATGCAATACTCGTAATTGCCGTTGCATTTTGAACAGAATCTGAATTCCAGATTATCATCATCCAATTCCGTTCTTCCACATATTGCACATTTATGCCTGGTAATTACGGTACGTCCCCTAAAATCTGTGACATTCCCCTGTTTCTTGCCCTCATTCATCTGTTTACGAAATCTTGCCCTTCGCTCGAACTCTTTCGGAGAAAATCTCCGATAATTTCTTGTTGACATATAAAATATAAAGAAATTAGCCAGTGATACAACAATCGGGACTATACCCAAATAAAATCCCATTGAAATATACTGGTAGATATTATATAGATATAGGGCTCCGTTAATCCATGCAAGATATTTTACCTTTACAGGTATTATGAAATATAATAAAAACTGTGTGTTCGGATACATTGCCGCAAAGGCAAAAAACATCGAGCTGTATATGAGATCCAGCGGTGACGATAGCACAAACATATAAACACTATAGCCTAATATATTGGCACGAAATATTCCGAATATAATAAATGCCGCAATTATATTAAAAATAACCGCCGAAAAGAAATACAAGTTAAGCTTAAAGGACCCCCAGGCATTCTCCAAAGCATTTCCTATCATGTAGAAAATATATGCCTTTAAGAATACGAATAAAATGTTACTAAAGGTAGACATCGGTATTAAAAACGTTACGAGCCTCCATACCTGTCCCTTAAGTACCTTGTCAATATCCAAACCTAAAAATAAATATGCATTTGGGTTAAATGAGTATATAAGAATCCCTACACCATACAAAGCAATTATATACTTCATAAGATTCGGAATTGCATATCTCTTAAATTTCCTTTCTAAAAACTGAATAAATCTCATATAATCTCCATGCCTTTCATGTCAAGCTAAAATAGCTTCCTTTTTCTGAATATAAATACCGTAATAACTGTAATCAATAGCGCTGCCAGTGTTACTATTATAAACCCGTATGGATGTTTACCGCCGGGTATTTCTACAAAATTCATGCCATAAAAACTGGCAATCATGGTGGGTATGGACAGAACAATTGTTATGGCTGCCAGGAACTTCATGACTATATTTTGATTGTTGGATATTATCGATGCAAATGCATCCATGGTGCCTGATAGTATTCCACTATAGATATTTGCCATTTCTATAGCCTGCTTATTCTCGATAATAACATCCTCTAACAAATCTTCATCCTCGGGATATCTCTTTATGCTTTCAATTCTCATCATCTTTTCCAGCACTACCTCATTGGATCTTAATGAGGTTGTAAAGTAAACAAGGCTTTTTTCCAAATACAGCAAGTCTATTAATTCGCTGTTCTGTGTGGATATATGAAGCTTTCTTTCAATCTCGTCACTTTTACGGTCAATCGTACGAAGGTTTTGAAGAAAGGTCGTTGCGTTTCTGTATAATATCTGCAGGATGAACCTTGTTCTTTTGAAAGTATAAAAATCCCTTACTCGTCCATCTTTAAAGTATTTTAATATCGGAGTGTCCTCCAGACAGACCGTTATAAGATAATCCTTTGATACAATTATACCAAGAGGAATAGTTATATATCGTTCCTTCTCATGTGCCTTTTCCAGGGTTGGAATATCCACCAATATAACTGTATAGTTATCCTCTACTTCAATTCTGGCACGCTCTTCTTCGTCCAATGGCGACCTTAAATGATTAATATCAATGTTTGTCCTTTCAGAGATATCCAAAAGCTCGGACGCCAAGGGATTTGTCATAGCTATCCAGCAACCCTCCGATATCTCGTCTCTTTTCTGTAATATGCCATCCTCTGTCTTATAGATTTCGATCATATATGCTCCTTCCCACTGCTTATGGTCAGCAGTGGTTTTCTATATTAATCCATTCTATAAGACATAACAAATATAGGAAGGATTAATATAGAAAACCTTCTGCCAACTACAGTACTTGATATGTAGTTTTGTATTCGGCTACTACTATCAGGGCTCGTTTCCATAAAACCACCTTCCT
>JAAYTK010000045.1 GCA_012523775.1 Clostridiales bacterium
GTACCTGGTACCGTAAAGGTAGGTTCCGTGAAGGTACCGTGAAGGTAAAAGTTATTTTTTTAAGTCAGGCAGATAGTCCGGATTAACCGCATAGAAATTCTTAGAGTCTAGTTCATCCATAACAATTCTAAGGGCTTCACCAAATCTCTGGAAATGGTTTATCTCTCTCTGCCTTAAGAATTTAATTGGGTCACATACCTCCTGGTCATGAACCAGACGCAGGATGTTATCATAGGTTGTTCTTGCCTTCTGCTCTGCTGCCATATCCTCTATAAGATCTGTTATTACATCCCCCTTACTCTGAAAGAAGGTAGCGGTGAATGGTATTCCACCGGCAGACTGTGGCCATAATCCAAGTGTATGGTCTACATAATACTTTTCGAATCCGCTTTCCATTATTTCCTGAGGGGTGATATCCTTAGTAAGCTGATGGACAATTGCACTAACCATCTCCATATGTGCCAATTCTTCAGTACCTATATCCGTTAAGACACCGGCAACCTTTCTGTTCTTTGTTGAATAGCGCTGAGACAGGTAGCGCATAGAAGCGGCAAGCTCTCCATCGGGTCCTCCGAATTGACTTATTATGACCTGTGCCAACCGAGGGTTACGGCATGTAATATTTACAGGATGTTGTAATCTTCTCTCATAACTCCACATACACTAGCACCTACCTTCCCATGGCCATGGTTCCTCAACCCAGGTCCACTTATTTTTAACTCTGACATCATAGCTGTAAATCGGTCCAAAACATTTAGTATACTCCTCAACAGCTTCTTTTCTGACTCTGCTTATCTTCTCCCAATAGTCCAATGCTTCCTGGTCTGTAGGATGTGTGTCGAGATAAATTCTTAAATCATCCAATACGAAGCTGGTTGCTGTAATACATGCAAATAATTTATCTTTATTGCTTACATTCATCTAGCTAACAACCCCTTCCATACCAGTCATATTGTAGTTCCTTAAAAAGAGTTCCATTTGCTAAAGCTGCAAATTCATTCTCATATATGTCCCTAAAGCACTGCCAAGGAACATAGCACATACCAATTGGAAAACGTTCAGGTTTGAAATCATCCTCACAATAGCTTCTTCCCTTATCACAATCAAAGTCTTTTCCTAGCATATCATTGCATATCGGTTGCGTAGGTCTATAGGGCGCGACATATCTACCACGTCCGGTATTTCCACGATACATCCGTCTATCCATCCAAAAATACTCCTTTCACATATTTGTAGCTTTTCAACTCTTTCGTTCTATATATCTTATGAAGCAAGGACAATTCTGTGCCTGTATCCGAATTTAAAAGGGCGTGGAATTTATATTATGCAAATTATTGACAACACTATTAATTTCATATAATATTTAATTAGAATTTTATACAGGCAGATTATAGGCTAAGGGAGATTACAAATTCATGTATCATTTTATTATCAATCCAAAATCAAGCTCCGGTAAGGGAATACGCCATTGGTGGACCATAAAAGGGAAATTAGACAGCCAAAACATAGCATACACAGCAGACTTTACTATGCATGAGGGACATGCCATGGAGCTTGCAACAGAAATCTGCCGTAAATATGAGGGCGTTAAAAATATCATTGTTTTGGGTGGAGACGGTACCTTAAACGAAGTTATTAACGGTATCGACAATTATGATGAAGTGATGTTGGGATACATACCTTCAGGCTCAAGTAATGATTTGGCAAGAAGTCTTAAGATATCAAGAAATCCACTTAAGTCTTTGGAGAATATTCTTAAGCCTAAGAAATTCATGTATTTGGATTATGGTGAGATTTTATTTAAAGAGAACGACTTAAAGCCCAGAAAATTCGGATGCTCTAGTGGCATTGGATATGATGCGAATGTTTGTGTAGAGGTACAGAAGTCCTCACTAAAGAAGAAATTAAACAGTTTCGGAGCAGGAAAATTTGTATATTTGGCAATTGCCATAAAGCAGATATTTACCATTAAGTTTTTGAATGCTACCATTATAATAGACGGGGTCAAAAAGGAGCATTATAAAAAGGTTCTTCTCATCTCTAGTATGATTCATAGGTTTGAAGGAGGAGGTCTTAGAATGGCACCGGACGCTGATCCTACTGATGGCAAGCTTAGTGTTTGCCTTGTCCATGGATTGTCCCGAGCCATCATTATGCTGCTTTTACCTACTATTATCTTCGGTAAGCATATTCACTTTAAAGGTGTTGAATACTTTAAGTGTTCCAGCTTAGAGATTCTTCTGGATAGGAAGGCGGCTGTCCATACCGACGGAGAAACTCCTGCGTTTAGTTCGGATATGACTATTCGCTGTATTCCTAAAAAAATACGTATGATATTATAATGAAAGCAGGTGTACACATGCGTGGGCGTACTCATATGGAAATAGCTTCTATGATTGTTTTCTTAAGTATTATTAGTATACTGGTTCAGTTTATTGCTTATTATTTCTTGGCTTCCCCTTATTTAATCCTTGGAATAAGCAGCTTAATTATTATTATATGTACTCATATTCTTTTGGAACAATCATTGACTTATGAGTCCTGCACTGTATACACCATACTGCTATTGTTTATATCCATATTAATCACTCTGTTAACCTATTTAGGCAATGATTCTTCTTTACTTCCGTTTACCAATACCTTGTTTGGGATTATTGCAGTTAATTGGTTTGTTCCCATCTTACATTGCTTTATACGAAATATGCTTGATTACGGCAGCAGAATTGAGAAGTTCAATTCATTCTTTCGAAGCTCAAGCATAATATTTATATTGTTTTATTTCGGTATACTTCTCTATCTGTCATTTTCAGATAACGCTTTCGATTGGGTATACCGCGTGAAGCCCGATGCCGCGAATTTCACCCCATTCTGGTCAATTGCGACTCAGATTGAGGATTATATCAATAAGATGATACCCTTAAGTGACATAATGACCTATCTGCTAAGCAGAATACTTATATATATTCCTTATGGCTTTTACAGCATCTTATTCCTACGTAATAAATCGAAACTTATAAGATTACTGTTTTTACTCTTACTTCCGACCATAATAGAATTGTTCCAATATTTCCTTATCCCCGCCAGATGTGATATCGATGATGTTATATATGCCTTTGTTGGCGGGGTAATTGGAGCACTATGGTTTTACCTAACCAACGTCATCTATCGTGCGTTATCAGGAAAGGATTTCTTAACTAAGGATTCTGATTATAGATATTCTAACAGTACCTTACATTTTTAATCTACATAGTTTCCGCCCAAAAATCCGTAAGCAATCTTCTCATGGATTTATGATTTACAGGTTCAAACGGAAACCACTCCTTAGGAAACAGTTGATAATACTGAGGCGTTAGAAATCTCTCATCCAACAATAATATTGCACCACGGTCCTCTTTCGTTCGGATAACTCTTCCGGCCGACTGAAGGACCTTATTCATGCCCTGATAGAGGTAGGCATAATCAAAGCCTTTGCCGTTCCTTGCATCAAAATAACCCCTGAATAATTCTCTCTCATTACAAACCATCGGAAGGCCTGTCCCGACTACGACCGCACCTATCAGCCGACTGTTCTTTAAATCTATTCCCTCACTAAAAATACCGCCCATTACACAAAAACCGACTCTTGTAGATTTAGGTTCATCTACAAATTCTTCAAGAAAGATTTCCCGCTCTTCCTCGGTCATATATGCACTTTGCATTACAAGACCATCAATTTCTCCCTCTGCCATTTCATATATTGCCTGCATCATTTGATAAGATGGAAAGAACACCATATAATTGCCTGTTCTGGCTCCGATAAAACCTTTAATGTATTCTAAAATCCTGTTATATTCTCTTTTGTTTCTTCGGGTATATTTGGTACTGACATCAGAGCCCACCATAATAAGCCGATTCTCTTTTAAAAATGATGAGGGTGCATATACGGCATAATCATCTTCTTTCCCGCCCAGCTGCTCCATATAGTATCGTATAGGTAGTAAGGTGGCAGAGAATAAAACAGCGCTTCTCCCCTTCTCATAGTATTTCATAAGATTTCTGGAAGGGTCCATACACTGAAGCTTAATTCTGAACCTATCATCCTCGTCATAATCGGTATATATTGTATAAAGTTCGTCTATGGCCTCATATATACATAAAAAATGACGGATATCTAAGTAAAGCTTAACTAACTCCTCCCTACCTTCATCCCCTTTAAATTCCTGCAGATAAGTCTCATATTCAGTCATTAGCCCCATCAGATGCATGCAAAATACGTCAATATCATCGACCACTTCGAATTCATCACATTCTCTTTTTAGCCTCAAAAGATCCTTGTTGCATTGCTCAAGCAGTCTTGCAAGCTTGGGATTTGAATCCTTAACAAATCGCTTTGCTATAAGAAAATCATCCTTTAAAAGAACCGCACTGTACATCTCTCTCGCCCTGTCAACAAGATTATGCGCCTCATCTATAAGAAATACATAATCCTCCTGCTTATCACTCGTAAAAAATCTTCGCAGATATACATTTGGATCGAAGGCATAATTATAGTCGCATATTATGGCATCTGACCAAAGGGTAATATCCAAGGTCATCTCGAAGGGACAGACATTATGCTTTTCTGCATACAGCAAAATCAAGTCTCTGGTTATTTCATTTTCAGTGATAAGCATATCATATACAGCGTCATTAACTCTGTCATAATGTCCTTTGGCTCTGGGACAGGAGACCGGATTACAGTCCGGTTTTTCCAATATACATACCTTTTCCTTAGCGGTAATGGTAGTCACCTTTAAGCTAAGCCCTTGTTCAATCAATATATGAAATGTCTCCTCGGCCACTGTTCTGGTAATAGTCTTAGCCGTAAGATAAAATATCTTATTGACAATCCCCATGCCCATGGCCTTGACAGTAGGAAATACAGTGGAAATGGTCTTTCCCACCCCTGTAGGAGCTTCAATGAACAGCTTCTTCTTCCTGAGTACTGTTTTATATACTCCGGTTACCAACTCCTTCTGACCTTCTCTATACATAAACGGAAAATCCAGATTATTAATTTCCTCATCCCTCTTAATTATCCATTTCATCTGCCATACTGCCCACTTGGCATATTCATTAACCAGTTTATCAAACCAATCATTCAGTTCCCGGACAGTAAATACCTCCTCAAAGTATTTGATGCTCTCGGTTTCCAGATTGCAATAAGTAAGCCTTATTCCAATAATCGAATGCTGGTATTTTGTTGCATAAATATATGCATAGCACATAGCCTGTGCTCTATGTACCGAGGCAGGCTCAGTCAGATGACTGATATCCATATAGACTCCCTTTATCTCGTCAATGGTTATCTCGGGCTTATTTTTCTCCTTATCTTCCTCATCATCAAATATAAGCACTGAGAAATCATCATCCTTAATTAAGTTATTCATAATAATACCATCTGCTCTACCATCAATGGATAAGTCAAATGATATATCATCATAGCTGACCGGCACGGTTATATTTAGAGGAACCTCAGGTGTATAATTCGCTCCCATAGATTTTTGAAGCTTCCTATGGAGCCGTCCACCTGCCTGCATAGCTTCTATTTCGTTCTTTCCGCTGCGTGTATTATCAATATCTCCCGATCGCATTATAAATTCGACTAGATTTCTAACGGATATTTTAATTTCCTTTTGATTGTCATTCATTGTTAAATTCCTCCATAGTCATCGGGCTATATCTATTATATCACGAATAAGTGAATCACACTCTTTTTTGTTTTTCACTTGCATTTTTTTCCTTAATCTGATACATTTTATTTATACTCCTCTGGTATATACTAAGAGGTAAATATGTAAAAAGTGAGGTATAATTATGAGCGAACACAACCATGACGATAGTTGCGGATGCGGACATGAGCATATGTATGATTCCATCACATTATCACTTGATGATGGTACTGATTTGCAATGTGTCGTATTAGACATCTTTACTGTAAATGATAAGGATTACATCGCACTCCAGCCTATTGAAGGGGAAGAGGATGATAACGTATTTCTGTATCGCTTTATCCAAGAGGATGAGGATGATGAGCCTCAGCTTCTGAATATCGAGGATGACGATGAATTTGAAGCTGTAGCTGATGCATTTGAGGAAATGCTTGATGCACAGGAATACGACGAGATGTTTGATGATGAGTTTGAAGAAATAGATGATCTTGATGATAATTATTAATAATAATTAGGTTATTCGTTGTTTGGGTGTTGTTTTGAACAACACCCTTTTTATGCAGTCACCTCGGCTATAAAACGGGATGGCTGCATTACTTTATTATAACGCTGTTTACAGCTGAATAAATACAGTCTCTCCTTTGCTCTCGTCATTGCAACATAGAAGAGCCGCCTCTCTTCTTCGATACTCTCAGGTAAAACCGCCTTCTTATGTGGTGCGATTCCTTCATTAACGTCCACAAGAAAAACCGTCGGGAATTCCAACCCCTTTGAGCTATGCATTGTCATAATATTGATTCCCTCTATCTCATTCCTTCTGTTTATAAACGCCTGTTTCTTAAGCTCATCCCTGTAATCCTCCATATGGGAAAACCAATCCCCGTATGTATTAAATCCCCTTGCGCTTTCATGTATTTCATCCAATATATCCATAAGCTCATCCGCATTCATCCTCCGCTTATCAGCATATTCCTTAAGAAAATCCTCATATCCGATTCCTCTTTTTATATATTGAATGGCTGCAAAGGGGGTCATATTCGCAAGCATGGCAAGATCATATTCCAGTTGTTCTACCCTTTTTAACATCCATTGCCTATCCTCATAGTAATTCTTAATATTTCTTAATTTCACTATTGGGGTATCAAAGCATTCTCTGCCGATATAACGCATCGGTCTGTTTATAATCCTAAGATAAAGGTCCCTATTAGCTTCTCCCATGGCAATTCTGATATAGGAAACCAAATCCAGTGTTATCCAATGGTCATATATATTGGGCAGATTATCTCCTGCTATGAAGGGAATATTATACTCTAACAGCTTCTGTATAACGGCACCCGCTCCAAGATTGGTTCTCACCAAAATAGCAATATCAGATAACCGATGACTTTCCTCCTTAGACAGCCTGATAATCTCCTCTGCAAGTCTTTTGTTCTGCTCCGTCATGGTTTCAAAACTTCCGATTATCACCTCATTTCCGCTCTTGATATTGGCAGTTAATTCTTTTTTATATCTGGTTTTATTATTTGATATTAATTGCCCAGCGGTTTTAATAATATGAATGTTTGATCTATAATTAATATTTAGCAAAACCTTCTTACAGTCCGGATAGTCCTTAGGAAAATTCAACATGATTTCCGGCTTTGCCCCACGAAAACGATATATGGACTGATCGTCATCGCCTACGATAAACAGATTATTTCTCGGCTTGGCTAATAACTTAACAATTTCATACTGTAATATATTGATGTCCTGAAACTCATCGATTAATATATATCTGAATTTATCCTGATATTGTTTTAATATATCGTCTCTTTGAATCAATAGTTCATAACACAGAAGCAACATATCGTCAAAATCGATTTTGTTAGCTCTGCGAATCCTTTTATTATACTCATTATAAATATTTCTAAAGACTTCATCCCCACAGCTGGCAGAATAGTAGGAAGATAATTCGATTTTATTGCCCTTGACCAAACTAATCTCAGTTAATATCTCCGATATAAATTCCTTCTCGTCCTCATATTCCAACCCCATCGCATGGATAATGTCCTTTATATATATCAGTTTCTCCTCTTCCGATATTATATTGTTATTATTAAGATTGTAGGCATGCCTTAAAATGGCATAAAAAATACTGTGAAAGGTACCAAAGCTTACATTGGTTCTTTCAGCTCCTAATGATTTCAGAAAGCGTTCCTTCATCTCAACGGCAGCTGATCTGGTAAAGGTTATTACCAGGATATTGCTCTCGGAAATATTGTGTTCTTTAATCAGATATTTGGTTCTTTCTGTTATCACCAGTGTTTTCCCCGAACCGGGACCTGCCAATACAAGCATAGGCCCATCCTTATGCCACAGGGCATTTTTCTGTGCCTCATTTAATATCATAATATTCTCCTTAAATATGGGATTGATAAGATTTTCCTGATATATAGACCGATTGTATAGAAAGATGGTAAGATTAACAGTATGCCTAAAGCATACTGTTAATCTTTATTAATTCACTTTATGCGTTATTATTAATATCCTTTTGTAATTTGTCTATTGCAATTCTAATACGCTTCAGACTTTCTTCTTTGCCGAGAATACTCATAATTTCATATGCTCCTCCCGGTGTCGACTGTTTACCGGATACTGCAGTCCTGACAGGCCACAGGCCTTGACCGTTTTTTATACCCTTCTCGGCTATATAGGACATAATAACAGTTTCGATAGCTCCTTCTGAATAATCATCAAGTGCTTCAAATTTGGGCAATAGTTCCGTCAAAACATTAAGTGATAATTCAGAATTGGTCTTCATCTTCTTGTGAGTAAACATCTCCACATCATATTCGGGAAGCTCTTCAAAGAAATCAATCTTTTCACCTATATCACATAGGGTTTCTATTCTCGTTTTTACTAATTCAGCTATCCTTCCGGTATCGATGTCCCTTTTGACTACAGCTTTGATGTAGGGTTCAGCTATTCGATAGAATTCATCCCCGTCCATCTTCTTAATATATTCACCGTTCATCCATCTTAACTTGACCATATCAAATACAGCTGGAGACTTATTTATATTACGATAATCAAATTCTTTGATAAGCTCCTCTAATGACATGATTTCGATATTATTTGGCGAGCTCCATCCCAGAAGTGCCACAAAATTAATTATGGCTTCTGACAAAAACCCTTGCTCTATTAGGTCCTCATATGATGAATGGCCGCTTCTCTTTGAAAGCTTTTTATGATCCTCATTAGTAATTAAAGGGAGATGTATATATACAGGTTCATCCCAGCCAAAATCCTGATAAAGTCTTGTATACTTAGGCGTTGAGGACAAATACTCATTTCCTCGTACAACATGGGTGATTTCCATGAGATGGTCATCTACGACATTGGCAAAATTATATGTGGGATAACCGTCCGACTTTATCAATATCATGTCATCCAGTTCTTCATTATCTACAGTAATTTCACCGAAGATAGTATCGTAGAATGTGGTTTTTCCCTCTAAGGGGATATTCTGACGAATAACATATGGCAATCCCTCGGCAAGCTTCTTATCTATCTCCTCTTTGGACAGATGAAGGCAATGCTTATCGTATTTGATTATCTCCTTAGCCTCTCCCTCATCTTCCTCAGATATGCCTCCTACCATCTTTTTTAGAGATGATAAACGTTCCTTCGTACAGAAGCAGTAGTATGCAGCTCCCTTTTCTACCAATTTCTTGGCATACTCAAGATAGATACCCGTTGCCACACGCTCGCTTTGAACATATGGTCCATAACCTCCATCCTTATCAGGACCTTCATCGTGAATGAGACCGGTCCCCTCGAGAGTACGGTATATAATATCAATTGCTCCGTCAACAAATCGTTCTTGGTCGGTATCCTCAATTCTAAGAATAAAGGTTCCTCCCTCATGCTTCGCAATTAAATATTCATACAATGCTGTTCTTAAATTACCAACATGCATTTTTCCCGTAGGGCTTGGTGCATATCTGGTCCTGATTTTACTCATGTCAATCTTCCTCTCTGTTTAATAATTAAAGTCAAAAAATTCATTGTAGCCGTCTATTTGGTTTCTAAATATGTCTAACGAATTTCTAAGAACTGTAAAGAAGAATATAATAAATACTATTACAAAAATTAGCGATATTAGCATTAATATCAGATTCGCCTTTGCCCAGTTCTTCTTACTAGTAGGAACATTATTGCCTCCTGATGCCCATACAAACAGCATAATTAAAAAAACAAGTCCTCCTACGATAGGTATAAACATAATTAAATATGTACCAATCCAGTTCAGTACGGAAACCGGTTTTTCACTGTTGTCAATCTCGATTGCCTGAGCCGGTGCAGCTGGTGGTACAGGAGCAGATGCATATCCTGTCCCGTTTTGATAAGAATAATTGGTTGTGGGCTCAACTTCAGGTCTAACACCCTCACGCAAGGAAGCTCCGCAGTATTCACAGAAGTTTGAATTTTCGTTTTGATTATCTCTTCCACAGGAATTGCATACCATAACGATCACCTCTATTATATTTTTTCTAATTATATCATATCTATACCAAAAAGCAATTAGACAATTTTCTTAGAAACCATACCTTTATCTACTTAATCTTCAATAAAACAGAGGCTGTTTAAATTTACAGCCCCTTAATCTTTAACTTTTTTCTATGTATTTTATGTACTAATTCTCTGTTCTCATAGCTTCGATTGCACTTATCTTAGTTGCACGCCTTGCAGGGAAATACCCTGAGAGAAGTCCAACCACAATAGATATACCAAGTCCCAATAACGGCAGATAAATAGGTATAATGGAATATGTAGCCATTTCACCCATGGGCATTCCGCCACTCATCAGGGCCCCAAAGAGAGGCTGACCGTATTTGTTAATTAGGAAGGAAGCCGCATAGCTGCTACCGATACCGATAACTCCTCCTATAACTCCAATCATACCGGCCTCGAACAGGAATAACAGACGGATATCCTTGACGACACACCCCAGCACCTTCATTATTCCTATTTCTTTTGTCCTCTCATAGATGGACATAACCATGGTATTGGCAATACTTATGGCAGATACGAACATTGATACCGCCCCAAGGAATAAGAATATTAGCTGTAAGGTTTTGGAGGCTTCGATCGTAGGCTTCAAATATAGGAGCAGACTGTCCGATTGATAACCCAATTCCTTGATTTTATCCTGTATCTCTTCCACATTATCGATATTGTCTGCATTAAGCTTGATTTGCTGATACTCATCCAGTACCTTAATCGCCTTTTTTCTGTCCTCTAAGGTCAGGGTGTTACAGTACTGCATGTAGATTTTCTCAAAATAGTCTAAGTCCATGTATATATTATAGTCAAACTCTGTCTTAGTCTCTACCATCTTGGCTACATTCTTTATTGGAAGCGTGAATTCCCGTTTCCGTTTATTTGTCTCGTACTGCCAATTGTAGAATTTAAAGATAAGCTTATCCTTTTGCAGATCAACAGTTTTGAAACTTCGATAATACTCGTCATAAAACTCCCATGGCATATAGTAACCAAAGATTAATACACTATTGTCCTCATCTGTAGGATATTCACCGAAGCTTAATTCAGGAAATTCGAAGTCATCATAGACATCTTTATCCATCGCCATTATACTTATTCCGGTTCGATATTTCCCTGAATAAAGTTCTCCTTCACCCCTTATGATAGGCGTGACAGCTCTTACATGATCAATTGCCTTGATCTGCTCCAGCAGCTTTTTATCAAGCTTCTGCTCCTGACCACCGGCCCAGTTACCATCCTCATCATAGATTATGCCGTAGTTGTTAACGTTTATCGTGGTAAGGCTGCCATATTCCTTAACCTGTGTCTCAAAGTTTCTATCCATTCCATGACCTATGGAAATTGTTATGATTATGAACAAACAACCAATAACAACTCCCAATACTGTCAGTATGGTTCTTACCTTCCTTCTGAACAGGTTTCTAAGGCCCATTTTGAGCAAATCACTAATCTTCATAAAGATCAATTCCTTTTTTGATTTTCAATTTGGCTAATAATGCTCCCAGAGCTATACTTACCACAAATACTGCGGCGGAAATTCCAATTACAAAGGGCCATGATGAAAGCAACGGATCATTTACCTCTGCCATTCCCATATCCATTCCCGGCTCCATATAACCCCCATCATAAAATCCGGGATCAAAGTATTCACCATCAATAAAACCAGGATCTACATATTCATCTATAAATTCGTCTTCATACATATCAGGCTCGACACTTAAATCGTCCTCTATAAATTCCTCCGTGGAATCATCAGCAAAGCCCTCATCTCCGACAAATTCCTCAATGGCATCCATTGCGTCCGATGCATCATTATATACATTTTCATCAAATTCTGTCTCGTTCAAATCCGCGACAGCCTCCTCGGGAGCCACTTCTGACGTTACCATATTAATATCCATTATTTCACCCATAAAATCCTCCATTCCTATTGCCTGATATCAGGACTCTTAATACATTTCCTCTTCCTTCTTGCGAAGTTTACTTTTATGAATTTCAATAACTATCTTTCTGGATACAAGCAGGAATATTACAAATATAACTACCTGCATTACTACAAATAACCATGTGGCCATTATTGGCTTCTTGGGTTCGGGAACAACCGGATTAAATACATCCATGCCGCCGTCACCATTCATACCGGGATCCCATGGCATCATACCGCTTACACTGGCTTCAAATTCTTTCGTATATACCTGCTCGTTTCCGAGACTGTCTTCATAGGTTATCTTAACCACTCCATATGCCATACCCTCTACATTAGGGATAACCTCAAATTCTGCATATGACGTACCGCCGGCCTCCACATTACTCAGAAAATACATCGAGTTGCTTGCACTCATAAAATCTCCCTCTATGGTTGCAACAACGTTATATAAAGTAGATTTACCCATGTTATAAAAATCAAAAGCCAAAGTTGCAGGATTACCAACCGTTACAGCGCCATCCCAAGAATACACATGTATATAATCCACAACGGGTCTGGCATTCTCTGATACCAGAAAGGTAAGCTCATTTTCTTCTGTTACGCCGATGTTTCCGTTACTATCAGGTTTAATGCCATCGTACTCATACTCTATATCAATATTTATCGGATATGATCCGGTTGCCGCATCAGATTTAATCTTCAGCTCCAAAGATTCAGACACGGTTTCTCCGGCTCCTATCTTGCTTATAAAGAATATATTGCTCCCCTCGGTTACTGAGAATATTTCCTCCCCCCCTTGAGGAGTTTTTCCCGTTACGGTAACCTTAATATTCTTAGCAGCAACTGAGGAGTGAGTGTTACGAATATCAAAATTAAAATTAAATACGGAACCTGCTTTAAGCTCCTCTATATCGCTTCCAAAATCGCTTATAATAAGCCTTGGTCTGCTGGCGCTTCCCAGGTCGTTCTGAACATCGAGAACAGGTATATTAACTTTGTCATCTCCGCCTGAATATGTATAATCAATCTCGAGATAGTGTAATCCCTCTGATATATGTTCAGATACAGTAAGAGGTATGGTAATCCTCTTTGTGGTTCCTGCCCTGAGGGTTCCTATATATATATATGGATCGGATTCAACCGGAATAAATTTGTCAGCTGTAAGATTGAGATTGAGTCTTAAATCATTGAGATCGATGGCACTCTTATTCTCCATATCGAAGGACACATCAAGCCTTTCGCCCGCCACAGGCTTTTGCGGGGACTGTTTAACATTACCTATTAAAACAATTGGCTTGCCGTCCTCTGATATTCCTTCTGATTCAATACTCGGATATATTGTTACCTTGGTTTCATATTCGACTCCCTGCTTGTCAAAGTAAACAAGCCTCAGAGTAATCTCATTAATTCCGCCCTTAGCTTCTTTCGCTATCAGTAACGGAACTTCAGCACTGACCACTTTATCAGCCGTAATAGTCTTAGCCTCTATGTATTCCGTATAGTAATCCTTAATATATTTTGTTGGTCCAATACTGGATTCGTCAACATAAATCCGAGGACTATAAGCAGTCGTTTTACCGCTGTTTCTTATGTTAATCGTTAGGCCGAGCTTATCACCTTGCTTAGCCTCTGTGTTATAGCTGAAATCTTCAAAGAACAGCTTCGGAGCATCCTCATTCTCATTTAAAGTTATAAATAAATCATAACTTTCCTTAATGACTTCTCCCTGGTCATTCTTGTGGGACAGATTTACCGTTATCGTCTTTATACCCGGTTCGGTAGTCGGGAATGTCCGAACGGGCAACTTAACCCACGCCCTCTGATCAGGGGCAATATCCACCAGCTTTATGTTTTTGGTGGTATAGTCGGCTATCATGCCTGATTCTTTATAATCAATACTGACGAATACGTTTCTTGCCGTGATTTCACCTTCATTTTTTACACTAAAGGATAGATTCATTTCCTTACCGATTACGGCATTCTCGGTTGTCACATTATTTACTGTTAATTGTGCCTGTTCCTTTTCCTTTAATATCCTTGTGTTAATTGTTAACTCTTCTGAAAAGGGTGTTTCTCCGCTCATATCAAGAACGTAGGTACCATAAATATTAATCTTAAATGAGTAATTACCAATCTTGGCAGACTCCGCCACTGTAATGTCAAATTCTAAATATTGGTCAATATATTCATAAATATGGTCCTGTGGTTTACTGAAGCCGTCAGTACGTAACACAGGTTCTGTTGCAGTGTATGGTGTACCGGTGGTGTCTATCAGGTAAGCCGGTCTATAAATTGGTGCACCTATGGCCTTAAGCGGCACTTTGATAGTAGTCGTTTCCCCGGGAACCAACACATATATTTCCGGATTAGGGTTTATAATATGTGCTTCCTGTGCATATACTTGGTGAGCGCTATTACCTACTACACCAAACAGTAATGGTAATAATAATAAAACCGATAATATTAATCTTGCTCTTTTCCTCATTTAAAATCCCTCTACTTCCTATAATATTTCTAGTTATTACACCTATTATTGATACAGATCATATACCAAGTATCCGAAAATTACCCCGTATTACCTGTAGGAGCTTCATTATCTTTCTTATCCTCTGCCTTAAGATCTATGATTTCTTCAATCTTGCCGTCAAAGATATGAATAATCCTGTCCGCATATTCCGTCAATCCCTTATCATGGGTTACCATAACAATTGTTTGGTTATTTGCCTTTGCCATTCGTTTTATAATATCCATTACCTCTCTACTGGTTTTGGAATCCAAATTACCCGTAGGCTCGTCAGCAAATACAATTTCCGGATTGCTCACGAAAGCTCTGGCTATACCGACTCTTTGCTGCTGCCCACCACTCATTTCGGTGGGTTTATGCTTCTGTCGGTCGGCTAAGCCGACATTTTTCAGCATTTCCCGAGCCATCTTACGCCTTCGCTTTACACTCATATGCTTAAATACCAATGGGAGCTCCACATTCTCCAGAGCAGTCATGGAATTTAACAGGTTATAGGACTGGAATACGAATCCCAAAGTATTCTGTCTGAACTTAGCCAATCCCTTTTCACTCATTCTATGTATATTGTGTCCCTTTATTATAATCTGGCCACTACTTAGTTTCTCTATACCTGCCATAAGATTCAACAGCGTGGATTTACCCGATCCCGACGCACCGTAGAGACAACAGAATTCACCCTTTTTAATGGAAAAGCTTACATCATCCACTGCCAATATTCGCTCTTTTCCCATCCTATAAACTTTTTTAGCATTTTTAACTTCGATAATATATTCACTGTTATTTTTCATCTTGCACCTTCCTGAACGAACATAAATCAGAGCACATACCTTCATATAATGCTACACTAAAAAACTTAAATAATGTCTATATAATATCTTAAATTTTTCTTACAATTTCCAATTATGATAATTATTAGACGAAGTTGAAATAAATAGGTATCCATAATTCTTTAAAAAATATTTTTTACTCGGTTTTTATTTCTTTCTCAGCGTCATCCACCTGCTTAATCACCCCACTTTTCTTAAGTGCCCTGCTCTCAACAAACTTGACGAAAACCAGTTTGATATAAGCACCCACGGGAACAGCCAATAGCATACCTAAAAAACCTCCGATGGCACTACCAAAAATTAAGGAAATTATAATGATTAGCGGATGTATCTTTATGGATTTGCTTAAGAGCTTCGGTCCTATAAAGTTCCCATCAATGAATTGTATAATAACCAGAATTATAATAGATATAATAAGCTTTTGTATCTCTCCATTGATGAGGCAAACTATAGCCGTACTGATGTATGCAACCACCGGACCAAAATAAGGTATAAGATTTCCGAGTCCTGCAAATATACCTATTACCAACGCAAATTTTACTCCTGTTATAGACAACACCAGGCTTATCAGGATCATCATGACAAAAGCATCAGCCAGCTGTCCTCTGACATATCCGGAAAATGCATAGTCCAAATCCTTGATAATAACCGATATTCTTTTATTGGTATTCTCAGAAAACAATGCATAAAATGTCTTTTTAAGATATGAGGAAAACATTTTTCCGTCTATTATAAAATAAAAGCCTATTATAAATCCAAAAATTATAGTGGTTAAGTAACCGGAGATATTAGTGATGGCATTAACAGTACCCTGTGCAAAATCTTTCAAGGCATCAAGGATAACCGTCAATGTGTCCTGCACATACTGCTCCAGCTGATTAGAACGGATATCCAGCTTCTCCATGTTCTGAAGAATCGAGTTATAGAAGGACTCTATACTCTTTAAATAACTCTCTGCCAGACGAATAACATCGTCAAAATTGGCCAGTCTTAGCTGGTCGGTCACCGTAAAAATTAACAGAGAAATCAATCCGACTAAAGCAATAAACAGAAAAAAAACAGAAATAATAGCCGCCCAGGTTCTGGGTCTTTTCATCTTTTTGAACAGCTTTCGGAATTTCCCCTCAAAGAAGTTGACAACCGGATCCATAAGATAGGCAAAAACAAAACCCAGTATCACAGGTCTGATAACCCTAAGCAACCATCTTACCTTCTCCATTAAGAATGTAAATATTATGGGGGCATTTTTTGCTATCAACGATAATATATAAATAATAATTGCAGTAAAAATAACATAAAGTGATATTTGCAAGTATTTTCGGTTTATACTGCGTCGAAGCTTCATATGGATAATTATCCCCTTTCACTGAGCTTAATATAATCGGCAATCAGCTCTACAGCGTTATCAATACCAACATGGTCACTGCGAATAGATAGGTGATAATTTTCTACCCTACCCCATTTTTCATTGGAATGGTAATTATAATAATTAGCTCTATGCTTATCCAACTTCAGAATACTTTCTTCTGCGTTTTCTTCGGAGTAATTATATAATTTTATAGCCCTTTCCTTCCGAAATTTCAAATCAGCCCATATAAACACATGGATTACATCCTTATAGTCTCTTAATATATAATCAGCACATCTGCCGACTATAACACTGGGACCCTCCAAGGCTAATTTTCGAATAACATTCGATTGGGCAAGGAATATCTGATCATCTAGGGAAAGATGTGTAAAGCCAATATCATGACTGCCGTACGCATTCATACCCATTGCAATCGAATATAATAGGCTGTTGGTAGCTTTCTTTTCTACATTCTCAAATGCCGCTTCCGAAAAACCACTTTCCTTAGCGGCTCTTGTTATCAATTCCCTGTCATAAAAGGGGATGTCAAGCTTCTTAGCCAGCTTCTCCCCTATTTCTCTTCCTCCGCTACCAAACTGTCTGCTAATAGTAATAATGCTTTTCAACTTTACATCCCTTCCTTCCATATTAGTCTTAAACGTCCTCAGAATAGTATATCATACTATATTCCAAGAATGTATAATTTTTACCATTTGTAATTTATATTTAATATAATTTTAAATTGACTGAATAAATTTAAAATATACCTTCTTAATACGGGGGAGTCCTTCATATATACGCTTTCTTAAGGTCTTATAAAAACGAAGAACCGCTAAATACTCTATTGGGCTTATGGTTTCCCTTGCAAACCTTGCCTTCCTTACTGTATCCATGCACCTTTCAAAATCCTCAACCGGAACCAGATTCAAATGCTCCTTGGCATACTCCTCACCTTCCTCCAGGCTTTTGAACCGCTTCGGCAGGAGACGACTAAATATAAACAACTTTTCAATATAACGGTATATTCTCAGTGCTCTCTTACTGTAGCATTCTTCAGCTAAATACCTCTTCCTCCTCGACTTAAGTATATAATAAATAAGTAACCCTGCCAAAGGTATAAGAATTAGGGGTAATATAAGCAGCCATCTGGATGTTTTCCCGAACTCTTCCTCCTTATCTATATGGCCGTTGGCTTTTATGTTCTCGTTACTGTTTGTCACGGGAGGTGATGGCTTTAACTCCACCTCGGGTAACATAGTGGGACTGGGTGGGGCCTCGGTTGGCTCGATATTCTCTTCATCGGTCGTTTCGTGGTTAAACCGCTCTATATCTCCTAATGTATTAAATATATCATCCATTCCTGATCCGGTAGTGAATTCCACCGGAATCCATCCGAATCCGTCATAATATACTTCAACCCAGGCATGGGCATTATAATCTTTAACAGAAAGCTCAGTTATACTGATCTCGCCCGTTAAGTATGACGTTTTTAACTGATTTATCAGATCCGAACTGTTGACTGCGTATCCTTCAACATATCTCGACGGATAACCCATGGCCCGAAGCATCAGGGCTCCAGCTGTGGCAAAATGTGAACAGAAGCCTACCTGAGTCTCATAAAGAAAATACTCCGCAAAGTCCTTATCCTTGGGAAGCCTTCCGGGAGACAGGGAATAGCTGGCGTTACGGTTAAGATAATCCTTAATATAAGCTATGGCATCCGGGAGATTTTCTGAAGGCTCTCCTACCTGCGTTCTTGAAAAATCATTCTTAAGCCTTTCGAGCCCTTTATCCGGAAGCTTAGTATAGGTCTCATATACGAATTCACGATATTTCTTTTCATTCGTATTTAATTGTCTGGACAGTATATATCCGAATGGCATGAAATCAAAGTCATCAATAAATCCCGAGATGTTATAGACATAATCATATGACCCGATTCCTAACCTATTATTTGAAGCAATACCCAAATCATAATTGAACTCCACATCGTCATTTTCTTCATATATGGTAAAATAGGGAGTATATACATAATTCTTATTTGCTTTTTCATATCTAATCTCTATCCTGCCGATATCAAGTAAATTCCGTGAAATACTTTGAAGTATTATAGAGCTACCGATGGCAGGCTCGAAATACTCCTGATCAAAGCTTTCTGTCATTTTATCATAGTTGTTTCTTACTTCCTTAGGATGAGTCATCCATCTGTCACCGGTATACACGCTTCCTATATATCCTTTCAAATATATACCTTCCATCACCGACTGAATAGGTGCGATAATCTTTAAATGCTCTGATTCATCATAAGTTATCCTGTCCACTCTGCCCAGTTCCCCTAAGCTTAACCCACCTGAGCTGTCATTACTGCCCGACCGAATATTCAGTTTCATGTCGGACAATTTATCCGTTATATCATTAATCGAAAACTCCATCATAAAGCTTTGTATGTTTGATTTAGCCTCTTTAATTTCATCGATACTGTCATATTTTTCGATAGAAACAAATTGCTTGATTAAAAAAAGCAGTATAAGCGCTATGATACAGAATATAGATGCGGACCTTATGCCTATACGATAAGTCATACCTCTGTTTACCTTGTCCGTTGTATCGTAAAAACCGTTTGATATCGACAGAAATAAGATGACAAGAATATTGGCTACCAGTCCAGGTTCATAGGGTATTATACCCATAGCAAAGCTTACCACTACAGGGATAAGCATAATTATATAACAAAAAAGCTTGCCTCTGCCACGCATTAAGCACAAGGCAAGTATGCCTACCACAGGTATTATTATCATGATTAATAACCAAGATATATCTTTTTCCTGTGTTGTATAGTCGGCTATAAAACTGATTGTCCCAAAACCATAGTAATCCCCGGCCTTACGAAGAACTGCATTCTCAAGAAGAAAAAAGCCATTCCTTAATTGTTTAAACTTAGCATACAGTAACCCACCATATATGACTAAAGCAAATATAAGCTTTAGAAAGTCATATGATGAAGATAACATAAGAAGATAGAATATGGCTCCTGAAATCAGAATTGCTGTTATAAGATAGCTGTTAACTACATTCAGTTCAAAACATCTGATAAAAATACTCATAAAAGACCAGCTTCCTATAAGTATGATTAATGCCTGCAAAAGCCTCATATAAATAGGAAACCTTCTATGTGATTCCTCTGACAGATAGATTGTATTGTCAAAAAATATCCCGTCATTACCCTTTTTTAACATAGCCCACCATCTCTTCTAACTCAGCTTCAAGCCTTCCAAATCCGTCTTAATGCTGGATGAATTTATTGGTAAAATACCGATACCGGTTTCTGCAAATTTCCTCACCAACTCTCTGGCTATGGGCAGATCCCAGTTCGTATCGAACTCATTATAACCATCGCCGTCATCAGTCCCGCTAATATATAATATCTGTCTGTCAATAGACTTTATTAGTATCAATGATTCAAGCTGTTTATCAGTAACCACCTTTGTCACATAGAACAAATCGGTATACTGCTCATTAGGAAACTCGGCAAAGTATGATGCTGCCAAATCCGCATCCTCTGAATGCGGACCACAGTTTAGAATCTCGTCCACAGCTTCAAACAAATCCTTTTCATCCGCGATTCTGACTCTTTGACAGGATTCCAAATGCTTATTATACCAAGTCAGGTAATGGTACTGTCCTCTTATCATAAATGAATATGATAATGATAGGGCACATTCCAGAACAGAATCCACAGCATATAAAATGTCTTCATCATTTGGAATACCCAGATCGGCAAATACCACCACCGAGCAGTTCTTCGGATCACTAAAATCCTTTATCATCAGCTTATTCTGCTTAATACTGAGCTTCCAATGAATTCTGACGGGACGGTCACCCTCCCGATATTCTCTTATGGCAAATACTTCAGAAGGATCGTCGCCGCTCTTTATGGCTGAAAAAGTATCGCTTTCCACCTGCATTTTAGATCCATCTTCCAGATAGTCCTCCGATAATTCGTAATAATAGGGCAGAACAGCCACCTTAATCTCGGCCAGATTTTTCTCTCTCAATGAAAATATCTTCAAATAATCGAATACCCGTACCCTTGAAAGAGATATCTTTAAATTACCCGTATGCTCTGAAACCAAATTACATAGGACTGTGGTTTTTTCACGACTGTCGACGGTTACATGGAATACCTGTTTATAATTTTTATTTTGATTGGAAAAGGTATTTGAGTAGCATAGAGTAATACACAGATTAGTTACAGGAAATATGGTTGGGTTATGAATATGGATGGAAATTGGTATATAATCCCCTCTGTTAACTACATGGGCTGTAGATATCAGCTCATAGGACAGCCTACCATAAACATAGCTTAGAATGGCAAATAAAAGAAACGGAAGAATCATAACCGTAAGAAAAAGGATTCCCATAAAATATTCATTATATAAAATAGCTAAAATACCTGTAATCAAGAGTATTGTCAGATACCTGATTTTATTCTGTATCATTTTTCACCTTCTTACTATCAGCCATCCTATTGGGTAGGTGCTTTCTCGGATGATATTATCCTTGGTGGCTTAACTATTCTTAAAATATCATCTAAAAGGTTGTCCACAGTTATATTATTCACTCTTGCCTTTGCCCTAAGTATCATTCTATGGGCAACAACATCCTTGAATATATATTGAACATCAGAGGGTACCACATAATTTCTGCCGCTTAAGAATGCAGTGGCCTTTACCATATTCATTAATGCCAATGACCCTCTAGGGCTGACACCCAGCTCTATCAGTGGATTTTCCCTGGTTTGCTTTACCAAAAGAGTAATATACTCGTAGATGGAATCGTGTATATATACCTCCTCCACCATATTCTGCATTCGAAGTATTTCATCCTTTTCTACTACCTGCACTACATTCTCTAAGGGATTAGAGTTTTGTCTTTGCTTAAGAATTCCTATTTCACTTTTCATATCAGGATAGCCCATGGATAGTCTTACCATGAATCTGTCGAGCTGAGACTCTGGTAACATCTGGGTTCCTATTGAACCGATAGGGTTTTGAGTGGCAATAACCACAAAGGGCTTTGGTACGTCCCTTGTTACACTGTCGACGGTAACCTTCCCCTCCTCCATTACCTCCAACAGAGCGGATTGTGTCTTACTGGAAGTGCGGTTTATCTCATCGGCCAGAAACAAGTTACACATAATCGCACCCGGTTTATACTGATAGCTTTCACCATCCTTCGTAAGCAAATGAAAGCCTACAACATCAGTAGGTAATACATCCGGTGTAAATTGAAGTCTGTTATGCTTAAGTGCCATAGACTTTGAAAATGCTAATGCTAAAGTGGTTTTTCCTACCCCCGGGTAATCCTCCAGAAGAATATGTCCCTTGGCCAGAATGGCTGTAAGGGCCTTCCCGATAATAACTCTTTTACCTATAACTACCTTATTTACTTCATTCATAATCATTATGGCTTTATTGTTATAATCTTCCATATGGATACCCCTATCCTTAACTACGCCTTTGCGTTTTATATTTTTAGATAATTATAGCAATAATTATAATACAATTCAATGAATTAAAACTACTAGTATACTTAGTAATGTTTGTCTATTCTATGAAAAATATAAGCCATCTATTGACTTCTCACGAGAAACGTTTAAAATATTCATCATGAGAATATATGGAGGTAGCAAAGTGAACAAATCTAAGAAAACTTTAAAAGGCCCGAAAAAAACAAACAAGAAGCAGTTTACTATCCATCCCGCTATATGGATTGCGGTCGGAGCTGTTTTAGGACTATCCTTAATTATTGGCATATTAATTGATCAATTCTATAATAGACCCTTATTAACCATTGACGAGAAAAAATACTATCTTGATGATTTAACCTATCATTTCTATGGCTCTGAATCAGCATATAATTATATCGACCAGATATACGGTGGCTCTTATTGGGACATGCCATATGACGATACATCGAATATAACGGTTCGTGAATATGCAAAGCTGGAGGTAATTAATAGTGTAATATACAGCGAAATACTGTATAATGAAGCAGTTGCAAACGGCTATACCCTGACAGAGGAAGAAATCGATGAGATAAATCAGCAAATAGACACTACCCTTGAAGGTTTAACCGATAAAGTCATAAATAAGAATGGATTTACCAGAGAATATCTTGAAGAAGTCTTTACGAAGAATATGCTGGGCGCAAGATATAAGCAGGATATAATTGACACGTTGGACATTGATGACGAGGAGATAAGGGCAGGAATTAACTATGATGATTATAGGCAGTATGACATAGAATACCTATATATCTCCAAGAATGTGGCAAACGATGAGGATGACGCTCAGGATTCTTCAAGCAAAAAGAATAAGTTGGCATTAGATAGAATCACCAACATAAGAGAAAAAGCTTTAGTTACCGAGGATTGGTCGACTCTATTACCCGAGGATGAAAAAGACCTGATATATAGGGAAAGCAACTTTATACCCAGTGATAACTATTTCTCCGAAGACTTAAAGAGCACTTTGTTGAGTATGGAAAATGGTGATATCACTGATGTAGTCGAGGAAGACGATGGATATTATGTATTCCGGATGGTTAATAATAACTCCTCTGAAACCTACGAAAAAACTGTAGAAGATGCTATTAAAGAGAAGGAAGAAGAAGCCTTTTCTAAAGAATATAATGAAAGCATTCTGCCGAATCATACATTTGAGCTTAACAACAGAGCTATTCGTAATCTACGAATGGGACGCATTACATTAGTTGACTAATTTTTCCTATAAGCCTGTATAATATCCTTCTTTGATGAAATAATAGTAAGTGACTCTATTCATTATTTATATTAAGGAAGGAGATAAAATGGCAAAGAATAAGAATAATAACTTCAAAAACAGCAGTAAAAATTCAACCAGAAACAAAAGCAAAAACCAAGCGAGAAACTCAACACAAAACACTCATGCAGAGGTACCGGATAATACACCCGGACGCAGTGGTCCCGGAGGAAATTAATTTAAGTTGTATATTAAATGAGTCTGGCTCTTAATTAAAATGGAAGCCAGGCTCATTTTGATTTCAAAAATTTATTATAGAAATTCGTGATATTAGTGTTATAATTTAAATTATAAATCATTTATGAAAGGAATAATGGCATGGATATTATCATAGTAGGCTGCGGTAAAGTGGGAGAAACTCTCGTTGAGCAGCTCGATCAGGAGGGCCATAATATCGTTGTAGTGGATAACAGAAGCTCATCCGTAGAAAATATAACAAATTTTATGGATGTAATGGGAATAGTAGGCAACGGCGCAAGCTATAATGTCCTATTGGAAGCGGGGATTGAAAAAGCCGATCTTTTAATTGCCGTAACCGGATCAGATGAGCTTAATATTCTATGCTGTATGATTGCCCAGAAAATCAGCGGCTGTCAAACAATAGCCAGAGTACGTAACCCTCAGTATAGTGATGAAATCGATTTTATTAAAAGGGAAATGGGTATTTCCATGACAATAAATCCCGAGCTTGAGACGGCGACTGAAATGGCTTCATTGATTAATCTTCCATCAGCAATAGAGATTGATTATTTTGCCAAGGGAAGGGTCGAATTACTTAAATTTCATGTTCCGGAGAATTCCGTACTGAATAATATGAAGATAATGAACCTATCATCAAGGCTTCACAGCAAGGTTCTTGTCTGTATGGTCGAAAGAGAGGACCAGGTATACATTCCCTCAGGTAATTTCATGCTTCAAAGCAATGACATAATATCAATTGTAGCCTCTCATAAAAATGCCATAGACTTTGTTAAGAAAGCAGGTATTCTCGTAAATACCATAAAGAATGTTATGTTAATCGGGGGCGGTACCTTAACAGTATATCTTACAAAAATGCTGGCGGCCTCAGACATTAAGGTAACTGTCATCGAGCAAAGCTTGGATCGCTGTGAGGAGCTAAGCGACCTGCTACCCAATGCTATGATTATTAATGCCAATGCCACAGTAAAGAATGTGCTTTTGGAAGAAGGAATAGCCGATACCCAAGCATTTGCTTCTCTAACCAACTATGATGAGGAGAATATACTATTATCTCTCTATGCCAAGAAGCGTTCAAACGCTAAGATATTTACCAAAATTTCACGAATGACCTATGATGATATTGTCGGTGAGATGCCTCTCGGAATTATTATAAACCCAAAGCTGGTAACAGCCGACCGTATTCTTCAGCATGTAAGAGCAATGGAAAACTCTAAGGGCAGTAATGTAGAGACCTTATATCAGCTTGTAGATAATAAGGTAGAAGCTTTAGAATTCTTCGTAAGAGACAATGCAAGACTTATCGGAGTACCGTTGGAAAAGCTCCGTCTAAAGCCTAATCTTCTGGTTAGCTGCATTAACCGCAAAGGGAGAATAATTATTCCCAATGGTCAGGACCATATCGAGGTCGGTGATACGGTTATTATTGTAACCACCAATAAGGGCCTGAGTGATTTAAATGATATTTTACTATAAATAATTTCATTAATATCCCATAATATTTCGTTAATAAGGAGCAGTCATGAATAAATCTATTATATTACACATATTGGGATGGATATCATGCTTCGAGGCTGCATTTTTGATATTACCGGTTATCGTTGCATTAATTTATGGCGAAAACAGCGTCTTTGCTTTTCTGATAACAATCGGAATATGCCTAATAATCGGGGTTCCTCTGGCTTTAAGAAAGCCAAAGAACAGAACTTTTTTTGCCAAAGAAGGATTCATATCCGTTGCATTGGGTTGGATATTATTGAGCCTTATAGGGTCACTTCCGTTTCTTATAAGCGGTCAGATTCCAAACCCTGTGGACGCTTTATTCGAAATAGTATCAGGATTTACAACCACAGGCTCAAGCATATTAAATAATGTTGACGTACTGGATAAAAGTATGCTTTTTTGGCGAAGCTTCACCCATTGGATCGGAGGAATGGGAGTATTAGTATTGGTACTCGCTATTCTGCCATTGGCAAGGGGAGAAAGTATTCATATTATGCGAGCCGAAAGCCCCGGTCCTTCAGTGGATAAGCTTGTACCCCGCATGAGAACCAGTGCTTCTCTTCTCTATGGAATCTATATCGGTATGACTATTCTGATGATTATATTGCTTCTTATAGGAAAAATGCCTCTGTTTGATTCACTTACGCTTACCTTCGGCACTGCCGGTACAGGTGGCTTTGCAATAAATAACACCAGTATTATGTCCTATACACCATATCATCAAAGTGTTATTACAATATTTATGTTTCTTTTCGGTGTTAATTTTAATTTCTACTATCTTATTTTGCTGCGAAAAGTGAAGGATGCCGTTAAAATGGAGGAGGTTAGATGGTACTTTATCATCTTTGCCGGTGCCGTTATACTTATATCATTAAACACCGGTGGTCTAAAAGGTTTTTTTAATGCATTACATCATTCCGCCTTTCAGGTATCCTCTATTATGACCACAACAGGATATGCCACTGTGGACTTTAATTATTGGCCTACATTCTCAAAGACGATATTAGTAATACTTATGTTTATCGGTGCATGTGCGGGGAGCACAGGTGGGGGTATTAAGGTCTCCCGAATTCTTATGCTTTTTAAGACTATCGGTAAGGAAATGGCCTTTCTCGTTCATAAGCGCAGTATTAAGGTGATTAAGATAAACGATAAAAAACAGGAGAATGATACCATTAAATCAACCAATGTGTACTTCGTTACCTTTATATTTATATTTGCTATATCATTACTTATCATATCTCTTGATAATTTTGATTTTACCACAAACTTTTCAGCAGTTACGGCTACACTAAATAACATTGGACCCGGCTTAGGGAATGTGGGTCCAATGGGTAATTTCAGTGGTTTTTCAAATCTGTCTAAAATAGTTTTGATGTTTAATATGCTTATGGGAAGACTGGAGATATTTCCAATTCTTCTGTTGTTTTCTCCCAGTACATGGAAATAATAGTCTAACAATATCGGGGGCGTATTGCGCCCCCTATTCCATAGGGTAACAGGAATTCGCGTATTCCGGATGAATACGGTGCGATTTCATAAGTCTGAAAATATATAATGACGCCCCTATCCTCCAGGTAGAAGCTCTTAGGATTAAAATTTTCCTTGACAAGAGCACTGTAGTTTTCAAAATAAGGAAAGACTTCTTCTCCTAACTTTGCCTCCTGATCAATCTGCTCTACAATGACATCTGTCACAAATTCATTCACGTCTTCAGTCATCTTAAATAGCTCGTATATTCTTATGGGATTCCCGGTAGCTATATTCCAGGAATCTGAGGTTCTTGTAGTTATTCCATGGGCTCCTCCGGTATATTCATATCTGTCGAAATATAAGCTAAGTACGCAATCTTTGTTATAGGTCACTTCAAATACCTTAATGGCATCAAATGTCCGTACCGGAAAATTATTTTTAATTGCATATTCATATTCAACCATTGCAGTTTTGTAAAGCTTCATTATATTTGATTTGACGTACATGTATGCCTCGGTCTTGTAATATTGGTTAAGCTTATCCAGTGTGATTTGATGTCTATAGGATATAAATAATGGATATCTTACAGTGTAGCTAAGTATAACGACTCCTTTATAATACATATCCTGCTGCAAAACCATATCATAAACTGTTATTCTATTATCTGACAAAGGGCTCCCTCCCGTAATGGGTATCCTTAGCACATCTTATGCTATGATGAGGTAACCTATTCTATACGAATACTTCTTCCGCACTATTATATAGCCAATATTTTTATAATTAATGTATTGACAAAAATATGATTATAGTTTATTATAAATATATTCCATATATACTCCATTTGGAGTATATATGGAATATAGCATGAATATTATTGTAGTATAAACATATTAAAATTAATTTGGAGGTAAAATAATGGATAGCAGTAAAACAGAGAAGGCCACAATCAATATAGGCATAATGGAGCTTGCGCAGATCGACCTATTGGTTGATAGTATGCTTTATACAAATAGGAGCGATTTTATAAGAATTGCAATACGCGATCAGCTCGAAAAGCACAGGAACGATTTAGAGAAGCTTTATATGCAGAGTAAAGCAGTAAATTTTGAACCCCATAAGTCGGTCTATGGGGGAATAGGAATCCATAAAATAAATGAAAAGGATCTATTGGACGCTAAAAGCAAGAACAAAAAGCTGCACATCATGTCTATGGGTCTGTTAATCTTCGATAAGAAGATTGACCCCAAGCTATTTGAAGACACAATCGAGTCCATTAAAATATATGGAAAGATACAGGCTTCGAAGGCTATTTTAGATTTGATTGAAAAAAAGAATCTGAAAATATAATTTCCTATTCAATTATGAAAAAAGCATAATACGGGTCAGCGACCCGTATTATGCTTTGAAAAGAATAGTGTATTATATTATCTGATAGGACAGGCACCTGTCTCACATTCCTCATCGATTATATCATGCTGCTCGTCATTATCATATCTGGCCAACAGCTCATAGCTGATGGGTTTAATCTGGCGAATACGTTCCTCGTAATCCTCTGCCGTAGTTGTTTCATAAGGCAGTAGCGGATATGTTTCCTCCATAAGGGGAAGAAATGTTATCCCTACGACATAGTCGAAATTATCATAGAGCCACTTGGCTATTTCATCCCATTCATGCTCCCTTACATGGACCGTTATGGATGAGTTATGGTCGGACCAGTATATCATCGACATCTTATATAGCTCCAACTGCTCTATGGCTCCCACATCGTATTTTGTCCTGCCCTCGGGAGCCTTAATAGGAAATTCTATTACCTTTATCGAACAGTCTTCATCTGTCTGACCGTTTTCGTTATATATTGGATAACTCCCCTGAGCCTCTATCATTTTGTATAAAGGATCCGTCACAGAAATCCTTATTCTTCGAATATAATAGTTAGAGTGAGCAAAATGAATTCCGCTGCTCACACAAGGAAGCGTAGATAGACTTCCTTCGGGTTTTATGGTCGTCATAAGCTTTGGAGGTTCGATACCGAGCTTGGCACAATAGCTGTTGCCCTCCTTATGAACGACTTCCCTAAGCCTCTTAAGTAAATCTGCTAATTCATCATAGCTCATACCGGTCTTGTTTACCATATCCATCATTCCGGTAAGTGATATGCCTATAATTCTGTCCTCCTGCATAACCTTATTCCACTCAGGAAGCTCCACATCAACCAAAGTCATTCGGATGGCTACTCTGGTGGATAGCCTTAGAATCTCCTCCAGTCGCTCTACATCCAAAACAGAGCCATTTACAAAGCCCATAAGATTATTGGTTGTAAGATTGCAGCATTGCTTGGACTGAAGTAAAATCTCTCCGCAAGGGTTACAGCCTTCAAACGTAGGCTTTCTTCTAATGGCTTCGGCACCGTTAATAAATCCGGGTTCTCCGTTTACCTTGATTGTATCAATGATTTCTCTTATCCGTTCCAAAGACGGGCGGTGAGTATATAGAATCGAGTTGTTACTCATCTTTCTATGAGAAATATCCTTATCCTCATACCATTTTCCATCTACAACCTTATAGATGTTTCGCTTGGCATTGATGACCTCGTCATCATCCTCATCGCATATAACCATCATGGCACTTCTTCTTACCCCACCAGATACTACATTTTCACTGATAATAGTGGCAATATCAAGGGCATCTATGGTCTTTAAGACACCGTCCTGTCTGCGATTGATAACTTTATTGATTTTCTCGAACATCCTCTTGATTGACTTATGTCCTGATGCTCTGCCTCCAAACCTCTTAAGCCTTTCACCTTCAGGTCTTACATAACTGTAATCTATAATGACTCTGGTAACATTCTTATATTCATCCAGGGATAAAAGCCTGAAAAAGCTCTCCAACGCATCACACCAGCCCTCCTTGCTGTCACCGACCAATATAACGGCAATAGAGCTGTCATTCTTATCGAGAATACATCTGGTATCCTCCATAGCCTCCTTAGGAGTATTGGCTCTCACCGAACCGTCGTATCTACCCTCCAGACTGACATGCCTAACTCTTGGAAGCTTGTCGATAAGCTCCTTTGTTATACGAATACCGACCCCGCTTCCCACCATGAGAAGATAGAAAACATCCACCAAATCCGAAAACTTCTCAATATTCGTAAAGGCACAATTATAGTTGGACAGGGGATATTTCTCCACTACTTCAGTACCGCCCATGTAGAGAGTTCTGCCGGATGTAAAAGTCCTTAAATGGAACAGATTGTCGAACAGCTTCTCAGCTTCTTCTCTCTCTTCTTCCATATTAATGATCTGACCGGTTTTCTTTTTATGCTTAATCCCAAGATTAATATTATACTCTGTTGTTCTTAGAACCGTTTCGAACCAAGTTTCCCGTCTCTTTTTGTCCTCCAGATATCTGGAATAGGTTCTAAGATATACAAACTCACCGATATGGCTAAGTGGACTCTCCAAATTGCGATATGTATTTAAAAAATCCTCAGATAGTATATTCTTCATAAGCTTCCTCCTAATCAAAACGTAAAACGAACATTAAGCACAATATGTTGTGTTATTATTATACAGAAGTACAATATCTATGTCAATGACAAATTGAGAATAATTATCATAATTTTCAACCCGACAAATTGGTCCTTCAATATATCATTCTACTTGCAAAAAACAATAAAACGGTTTATAATTGGTAAAACTCTATATGTAATCAGCTATGATAAAAGCTACGATTCATGAGATTCCTCAGAGAGCCGATGGTTGGTGCGAATCGGTGAAAATCAGAATCCTTCCACTTTTGGAGCTGTTGGTGATGAACCAAAGGCTGGTATCCTTTATTATACCTTCGAGTGGCTGAAAATATTTCAGCAATTTGGGTGGCAACGCGGAATCCTTTCGTCCCATGAGTATGGAACGGGAGGATTTTATTAGTTTAATAATATATTAAGGAGGATTTTAAATGCTAGATATTAAATTTGTAAGAGAAAATCCCGAATTAGTAAAAGAGAATATCCGAAAAAAATTCCAGGATCATAAGCTTGAATTGGTTGATGAGGTTATTGCGCTTGATATTGAAAACCGTAACACGAAGCAGCAGGCCGATAATCTTCGCTATGAGCGAAATACAATTTCAAAGCAAATCGGGAACCTAATGTCACAGGGCAAAAAAGATGAAGCTATGGCCCTTAAGAACAAGGTTACGGAGCAGTCCGATCTTTTGAAGGAGCTTGAGAAAAAGGAAACGGAGCTCAATGAAAAAATAACTCAAATCATGATGACTATACCGAATATCATCGATCCCAGCGTACCTATCGGCAAAGACGACAGCGAAAATGTCGAAGTAATGCGTTATGGCGAGCCGAAAGTTCCCGATTTTGAAATACCCTATCACATCGATATTATGGAAAGACTTAACGGTATAGATCTTGACAGCGCAAGAAGAGTGGCAGGCAACGGTTTCTATTATCTGATGGGAGATATAGCCAGACTTCATTCGGCGGTTATCTCATATGCCAGAGACTTCATGATTGACAGGGGTTTTACCTATTGTATTCCGCCATATATGATTCGAAGCGAAGTGGTTACCGGTGTTATGAGCTTTGCCGAGATGGATGCCATGATGTATAAGATTGAGGACGAGGATTTATATCTTATAGGCACCAGCGAACATTCAATGATCGGAAAATTCATAGATACCATCATATCCGAGGAAGAGCTTCCCTATACGCTGACCAGCTATTCCCCATGCTTCAGAAAAGAAAAGGGAGCTCATGGACTGGAAGAACGAGGTGTATATCGAATTCATCAGTTTGAGAAGCAGGAAATGATCGTGGTATGTAAGCCGGAGGACAGCATGATGTGGTATGACAGACTATGGCAAAATACCGTGGATTTCTTCCGTACTCTGGATATACCGGTAAGAACATTGGAATGCTGCTCAGGAGATTTGGCTGACCTGAAGGTCAAATCCGTAGATGTGGAGGCATGGTCTCCCAGACAGCAGAAATACTTTGAGATTGGCAGCTGTTCCAATCTCGGAGATGCCCAGGCAAGAAGATTAAAGATCCGTGTCGTAGGCGAAGAAGGAAAATACTTTGCCCATACACTTAATAACACTGTGGTTGCACCTCCGAGAATGCTTATTGCCTTCTTAGAAAACAACCTAAATGCTGACGGTACGGTGAATATTCCCGTTGCGCTTCAGCCTTATATGGGTAATAAGACAATAATAAAATAATCCTATAATAAATAACTCTGTTTTAAATTTATAAGGAGTGAGCATATCAAATGATATGCCCACTCCTGAATCTTAACTCTATTCTATTTTCTCTCTTCAAAAAACTTCATTGTTAACAGATCCCGTACATAGATGCTCCCATCCTTCAGGTCCGGAATCGTGACCGAGTCTATTATATCACCCTTAAGGTAAAGGGCTACAGTCTCTCCGTCTTTAAGATTAAAGCCCGCTCGAATCATACCTGTATTCAGCGCTTTTTTATTATCCTCTCCGAGTATCATGAGGCTTTGACCACTTCTTAATAGCCTTGCCGGAAGAATAAGCTTGCCGGGTTCATTAATATCATCCGTAATAGAATATCCCATTAAATTAATATCTTCCTTATAAGGATTATAAAGTATGATATAGTCCTTATCTCCGTCGGAACACAGCTCACTAATTATTATCTTGGGGTTATCTGCTTTTTCCTTTAGAACGCAGACCACCTCAACCGCATCGTCTACAATTAAGGAGGAGTCAATGATTAACTCCGAATCATACACATTATCTCCGTTGACAATCCAGTGGCTAAACTCTTCACCTGCCGGTACTATGGCTTTTATTACAGTGTCAAAGTCCGGATAATAGCTGCCTTCAAAATCAGAATATGTTTCAATACCGTTAATCCATACACCGGCATTGTCAGCAGGCTTTACATTTAACTTGTATATGCTCCCCAGCTCAAACACTTCACGGAATTTTCCCAAGGTATAAATCACTCTGTCAGAACCATATTTCTTAATTTCCTCCATTCTAGCGGGAAGCTGCTCCGGTCGAACCCAGTCGGCAAACAGGTTTTTGTCATACATACGCAGCTGTTCGTTCATTCTGGCAGAATCCATCTTATCAAGAACCTTACTTAAATTATCAGGAGAAAATGCACCGTTTATAAGGTCCAGTGTCTTTTTAACGAATATTTCCCTACAATCCTCTCTTCTTAAAAGTTGACTAAACAGAGGACTGTCTATATTGATTTTTCCTGTATTACTTACATACTTCTTTATATTATCGTTCCAGGCACCTGATCCATATATTCCAAAACTATAATCCAGGTCATGAAGAAGATATCTCCATTTACCGTCAAAGGGGGCTTCTCTGTAATCCTCCCCTTCTGACGCAAAATAACGATAGGTTTTATAATTGTTGTGGGGCCAGTCTTCATTTCCAATAAATATCTGTAAAGCATAATATGCCAGATAATTTTCAACATCTATGACCTCACTGAGCTTTTTATATGTAGCATCGTCAGTTAAGTCTTCATATGAATATGAATACGCCTCCTCATAATCAGCTATTGCATATTCATTTGCCCCATCCTCATCGCTTTTCTTATATGTCTCTCCGCCCTCCAGTATTTCAAAGGTTCCTGCGTATTCACCATAATGCTGTTCAAAATACTCATCACAATACACTTCATGAAGCCAGAAATTTCCTCGATATTCACCGTTTATAAATAGAACCGCAGGGCGTACAGCCTGGTAATCCATATAGCCCGCTTGCCCGGCAAGAGTCTGAAACAGCTCATCTCTTATGAATCCGAATCCGTTGTCATTACCCGTATTTCTAAGGACAAGCCTTTTGAAGGCTCTTATAATTGTGCCGTCTCCGCTTGCCGCAAATTTACCGGGAAAGAATTCATATCGAATTTTATTATTAACTTCATCATATGACCTTCTGGCAAAGATTTTAAGAGATTTTTGAAGATTCGCTCTCGACCATCCTCCATATACGCGGACTCCTGCCTTCTGACTGGCAACCACGGTTCCATCAGGCTCAAAAATCTCCAGGTATATATCTCTCTCACTTTCTCTTCCTCGGATATTAAAGTTAGCAGGGTCAGGAGGTTCAATCATTTTGAATCGATTGTTCTTTATAAAATCGTCCCTTAGCTTGCCTTCTATTAAAATACCATATTCATAATCATAAAGATTATATGGATCGCTTGTTACAGAAAAGATAATAGAGTCAAAACGGTTTTTTATATCCTTTCCCACAAAATAGGTATGTACAATAATGTCTGTCTCCGTACCGTCCTCATAATATCCTTTAGCCTTAAGAGAGTATACTTTAGTATCTGAGGTCGCTCTTATTTCGATTTTATCCTTATAAAGGCTCTTGGTTTTATCGGGATCAGAGCCATCCATTGTATAATATATATCACAGGGTCTGTCACTCTCAATTTCGATATATACGGTGTCTTTATAGAAATAATCCTGTTGAACAAATGCTATGGCTGGCTTGTCTTCATTTTCAGTCATGGGTTCTTCAGGATTGGCAGCATCTATCGTATCATCAGCATCGTCTTTCAAATTGATTTCTTTATCGTTCTCTTCTCCTAAGGAAATGGTTTCCCTATTACCACAGGCAGAAAACAGCAGCATAACCGTAATAACAGAGAGCGATAATATAATCTTAACCAGTGTTTTAAACATAGAAATCCCCCTTATTAGTCATTCATATTATGACCCACTGATGATATAATAACATTTTATTCTATAAAGTAAAACAATTATTGACTTTATATATCACTCTATAATCTGACAAATATAGGCTCATGCTCAATAGAAGGAATCAGCTTCATTAACAAATCCTCGGTTTTAAGCCTGATACTGGACGTATTAATACAGGGGTGACACGCCAAATATGGCTGCTTGAGCAAATCCTCGTCTATGATCAGTTGAACCTGGTTCTCCGCATCATTCATGAGTCCCGTGACACTTACCGATCCCGGAGTAATATCCAAGAGACGTTCCATATCCTCGTAGGAGCCAAAGGAGAGTCTGGCACTTCCTATCTGCTTAGATATATCTTTGGTTTTAAATTTCTTATCACCGGGCATTAATAGAAGATAAAATCTCGTCTTTTGAGCATTACATAAGAATAAATTCTTACACATCTCCACTTCCAGCACCTCATCCACCCCTTTACATGCCTCCATGGTTTCCAGGGGTTCATGGTCGACGCGATGATATTCTATTCCCAGGCTGTCCAATAAATCATAAGTTCGAAGCTCTTTATCGAGTCGCCCCGTCGAATCCTTTGGCCTTCCTAAGTGTACAATATAATCCATCTTTATACCTCCGTATATAAATATCTCTTGATTTACTTACCGTTGACCAGTCTATAGATTGAATTGTCTCTGGTTAAAATATTCTCACAAATCATTTCCCTTCTTAAGGTACAAAAATCATCGTGGAAATCTGCAATAATAATATTAACCTCCCGCTCGGTATACATCTTATCCGGTTCAAATGCCTTAGCTATTTCCTCTAATATTATCCGTCTTTTCTTCCTTTGTGCCGGAATATTCTTTAGCTTACCATATTCAAAGAAGTTCTCTATAACCTTCTTCCTGTAATTGTCCTCCCGCTGTCTCTGAAGCTCGGCTTCTGAGGACTTCTCCTTAATTATATCAAGAATAGAGGATTTAAAAACCTCCTCATTAATACTGTATATGCTGTAATACTGCTCCTTTCTTGATGCCACCGCACCGACATCCTCAAGCTTTTTTAAATGAAACGATATGGTTGAAGGAGCAAGATTCAACCTTTGTGCCAATAGTTCCACATACATATCCTCATTGATTAATGACTTGAGTATCTGAAGTCTGGACTTATCAGAAAGACATTTAAATAATTTGACAACATTATCTTCAGTCATATGCTACCTCCCAAACCCATCAAACATAGCTATGAATCTTTCCTTAAGCTCCATAGCAGCAGCCAGCTTATTTTCTTCAATAACCTGTTTCGTAATATCACCATGCTCTTTGGCTTTATCAAGCGCCACTTTCCAGTTGGTAGGGATAGTATCGAAACGATGCAGATATTCGTTATAAATACCAATATCCTTATTGTTTCCCAAATCCTTTCCTTCAAGCTGCTTAATATCATTTAAAAAAAGTGTTCTGAATATCTCATAGATATTAGCTTTAATTTTCTCCAAATCGGCTTCGTCCTTGCGGTCATCCGCTTTATACTGTTCGCCAATCTTATTATGCTCGGCAATGCGATCGTCAATATACGCAAGGTATTTCTCTTCCAAAACTCTCATGGTTCTTTAATTCCTCCTCTAATTAAATTGATTCACAGCATTAGCATATCATTGAAATTAATATATGTCAATCTGTTTTTATATTTATCTAATTACATTTTATCTGCAATTAGAATCAATAGCAAGCAAAGGTAATCAAAATATCGGAAAAGGCAACTTATATCATCGGTGTTTTAGAGATAAAAAAACGGAAACCCCTTATTTCTTAAGGAGTTTCCACATATTCATACTAATACATTCGGCGGACTTGAACCATTCTAATATCCATTACGCTTTTTCTTTTATAGAATCATTTAACATTTTTTTAAGCAAAGGATTTATGCTATTATTTTGGGATTTAGAGGATAAAGCATTGTTTATGAAATCATTAATATGTTTATATAGACTTACCAATATCCTACAACTCAATCCCTCATTATTTTCAATTCCATTTTCGTTCATTGCAGTGTTATTACACCCACCGTTGCAGAAATGATAAATTTCACATGCCTTACATTTTTCCCTTCTTATTATCGCTTTGCTCAATAAATTCATGAAACCAGCCGACTCAAACGCATCACCAATGCTGGAATAATCATAAACATTTCCGTAGCTATACTCTGCCGGAAAATAACGATTACAAGGGCCTATTTCACCATTATAACGAATTCCAATCCAACGACCCATACATGAAGTATA
>JAAYTK010000046.1 GCA_012523775.1 Clostridiales bacterium
AAGGCAAAAAATAAAAGCCCTTTAGGGCTAGTCCGAGAATAAGGTGCGGCTGGCGAACTTATTCAGAGAGTCTTTAGACTCATGCCGGTACCAGCCCTTATAGGGCTGAGCAAACCACCGGCTAAGCCGGTGGTTATGATTTAATACAAAAGGTACACTACATAACATCCGGTTACAACCGGTAAAACTGAAAGGAGATTATTTATGAAAGAAGGACTAAAGAAAATCTATGGTATCACACCTGCAGCCATGACTATCTGGAATTCAGATCAGACCTACAATAAGAAGGGTATGGAAAAATACTTAACATGGCTATTAGACAACGGTGCACAGACAATTTCTATCTGTGGCAGTACTGGTGAGAATATTGCAATGAACATGGAAGAGCAGAGAGAGATCATCGCTCATGTATCCAGCTTCTTAGACGGTGGAGTTCCATTTGTTGTAGGAACAGGAAGATATGACACTCTGAATACTATCAAGATGAGCCAATTTGCTCAGGAGCATGGTGCTGATGCGGTTATGGTTATATTACCATTCTACCTGACTCCTCATAAGAAAGCCGTTAGACAGCATTTCCGTGACTTAAGAGCGGCTCTTGATATCGGTATCATGATTTATAATAATCCTTGGTTTGCCGGATATGAGTTCTCAGCACGTGAAATTAAGGAAATGGTTGAAGAAGGAACGATTGATTCCATTAAGGCAGCTCAGGGTGACGCTAACAGAGTTCACGAGCTCAGATTCCATTGTGGCGATAAGATTACAATATTCTACGGTCATGACTATGCAGCTATGGAAGGCTTACTGGCAGGTGCCGACGGATGGTTATCAGGCTTCCCTGCAATCCTTCCCAAACAGTGTCGTGCTATTCAGGATGCATGCTTTGCTAAGGATGTTGATGCTGCAATCGCTGCACAGAACAATATTCAGCCTTTCATTGACTATTTCATGTATGATAAGGTTAACGGTGTGCCTCACTGGCAGGAGATCTGTAAGTACACATTGAAGGCTCAGGGACTCGACTTTGTTGGTGTTCCCAGAAAGCCTCTTGGTGAACTTGATGATGCCAACAAGAAGAAAATCGAACAACTGCTTGCTGACATGAAATAAATACTTTACTAGATTCAACCGGCACAATATAATTAAATTGTGCCGGTATTTACCTTAATGTATTGTCGGAGGAATGGAATGAAAGTCTTAAATTTTGGTTCTTTGAACCTTGATTATGTATATAGCGTACCTCATATTGTCAAACCGGGAGAAACCATGACCTCAAACAAGCTGGAGGTTTTTCCGGGAGGAAAGGGATTGAATCAGTCCATAGCTCTTGCCAGGGCTGGAATGGACGTATACCAGGCAGGGGCCATAGGCGAGGATGGAAAGGACCTGTTACAGGTCTGTAAAGAAAACAATGTAAATACCGATTTTATCCGAATCAGTCCCTTAAGAACCGGTAATGCGATAATTCAGGTGGATGAAGAAGGACAGAACAGCATTATACTCTTTCCCGGAGCAAACCGAGACCAAAACAAAGAATTTATCGATCATGTCATAGATAATTTTTCGGCCGGAGACGTAATAGTCCTACAGAATGAAATAAATTTAATTGATTATATAATTGACAGGGCATATTCAAAAGGCATGATAATCGTGTTAAACCCTTCTCCTTATGACGATAAAATAAAAAACTGCGACCTTAGTAAGGTTGATTATTTTCTGATGAATGAGATAGAAGGGGAGATGATTACAGGTGAATCTGATCCCGATGAGATTCTGTCATATATGCTGACGAAATATCCCAACAGCAAGGTCGTTCTTACCTTAGGTAAAATGGGTTCGGTTTATGCGGATAAGAGCAAGAAATGCAAACAGGGAATATATCCTGTAAAAGCAGTGGATACTACGGCGGCGGGAGATACATTTACCGGTTATTTCCTGAGATATGTATTTATCGGAGAGTCTGTTGAGAAGGCCTTGGATATGGCAAGCTTGGCGTCCTCTATAGCCGTGTCCAGAAAAGGGGCTTCAGTATCCATTCCATATAATGATGAATTATTAAATATACAGATGTAAATATTATTATAAACAGTACGTTAAGGAGGTAGCTATTATGTATGATTTTGAATATTATGCTCCGACAAAGGTTTTCTTCGGAAGGGATTCCGACGAAAAGATTGGAACGGTGTTAAGGGATTATGGTGCTTCGAGGATATTGCTTCATTACGGCAGGGGAAGTGCTGAGAAATCAGGCTTATTAGATAAGGTAAGAAAAAGCCTCTCCGAAGCGGGATTGGAATATATTGAGTTCGGCAATGTGGAGGCAAACCCCAAAATTGACCTTATAAGACGCGGTATTGAGCTTTCTAAAAAAGAGAATATTGATTTTATATTGGCGGTAGGTGGTGGCAGCGTAATTGACTCCGCAAAAAGCATATCGCTAGGACTTGCTCACGATATGGATCCATGGGAAATGATTACTTCACAGATTATGCCCACTAAGAATTTCCCTATTGGTGTGGTACTTACCCATGCAGCCGCAGGAAGTGAAATGAGTAATTCTCATGTGGTGACTAATCCTGAGTATAATTTAAAGCGATCATTAAATCATGACCTATTAAGACCAATATTTGCTTTCATGAATCCTGAAAACACCTATTCCGTTTCTAAATATCAGACAGGCTGTGGGATTGTAGATATACTTATGCATACCTGTGAGAGATATTTTACGATCGATGAAGATAATGACTTAACGGACCGCATATCGGAGGGACTGATGGTAGCGGTTAAGAATGCGGGCATAGAAGCTATTAAGGATCCTTATAATTATGAAGCAAGAGCTACCCTGATGTGGGCTTCTTCCTTATCCCATAACGGATTAACCGGATGCGGTAAAAAGATATTATTCCCTGTGCATAAAATGGAGCATGATTTTAGCGGCTTATTCGATCATGTCGCACATGCTGCCGGTTTATCTGTATTATTCCCGGCCTGGGCAAAGTATGTATATAAGCACGATATACGAAAATTCTCTCAATTTGCGACCCGCGTATGGGGTGTTGAGATGAATTATGATAATCCTGAGAGAACTGCACTTAGGGGTATTGAGGTTATGACAGAATATTTCAGGCAAATCGGAATGCCCACTACCATGAAGGAATTGGGTATTAATCCTGAGGATTATGAAAGCATTGTAAACCTTACGACTGATAATGGAAAGAAAACCATTGCTTCTTATGTCGAGCTGACAAAGGAAGACATATTAAACATCTACAGATTGGCGGAATAGCATAACTGATATTGGAGGTTTATAGCATGAAGAAGATAATAAATAAGCCGGAAAATTATGTGAAGGAAATGTTGGAGGGCATATATATAGCTCATCCTGATCAGTTAACTTATGTGGCTGATGATGTGCATTGCCTTGTAACTGCTAATAAGATACCCGGCAAGGTAGGAATAATGACCGGCGGAGGTTCCGGACATTTACCTCTTTTCTTAGGGTATGTGGGAACGGGAATGCTTGACGGATGTGCTGTCGGTGATGTGTTCCAATCACCCAGTCCCGAGCAGATATTAGCAATCACCAAGGAAATTGATTCCGGTGCGGGTGTACTTTATATATATGGTAATTATAACGGTGATATATTTAATTTTGATATGGCGGCAGAAATGGCGGATTTTGAAGAAGGTATACGTACGGAGACAGTTATTGCCGGTGATGACGTGGCATCTGCAGCTCCTTCAAAGCCCGATGAGAAGAATAAAAGAAGGGGTGTTGCGGGTATATTCTTTGTGTATAAATGTGCCGGTGCCGCTGCTGAAGCTATGATGAATCTGGATGAGGTGAAACGTATTGCAGAAAAAACCTGTGCAAACGTAAGAACTATGGGTGTAGCCCTGACCCCATGTACGGTACCCAGGGTAGGAAAGCCAAGCTTTCAGATTCAGGAAGACGAGATGGAGATAGGTATGGGTATACACGGCGAGACCGGTATACGTCGCGGTAAGCTCGAGCCTGCAGATAATATTGTAGATGAAATGCTTGAAAAGATAGTATCGGATATTCCTTATGTGGCTGGAGATGAGGTAGCGGTTCTGGTTAACGGTCTCGGTGCAACCACATTGGATGAGCAATACATAATGACCAGAAGAATCAATTCATATTTAGCTGACAAAGGCATTAAGGTTTACCGATATTATGTCGGAGAATATGTTACCTCACTGGATATGGCAGGTGCTTCCATATCACTTCTTAAACTGGATGAAGAGTTAAAAGAATTGCTTGATAAGCCTGCTAAGACACCGTTCTTTAGGCAATAAATCATAATTTATGATTAAGCGCAGGAGAGAAAAATATGGATTATAACAGTTTAATAGGATTTCTGTTTGAACTGAAAGAAATTATGCAGGTAAACAGAGATTATCTGATAGATTTAGACAGTGTTGTAGGAGACGGTGATTTAGGACTTACTATGTCAGACGGATTTCTGGCGGCCTATAATGCCGTTAAGGACAGCAATGAGACTGATTGTGGTAAATTACTCTATTTCGCAGGTAAGGCAATGGGAACAGCCGTGCCTTCGACCATGGGAACTCTAATGGCTTCGGGTTTAATGCGAGCCGGTAGGGAGCTTAAAGGTAAAACAAATCTACTCCCCCAAGATTTTGTTACCTTGTTCCAAGCGTATATGGATGGGGTTTCCGATAGAGGGAAGGCAAAGGTAGGAGAAAAGACGTTTTTAGACGGCCTAGACCCGGCTGTTTCTACCTTACAAAATAATATATCATCAGGTATTGACATTAAGGATGCCGCAAGTAATGCGGCCGAGGCAGCAAGGAAGGGTTTTGAAAATACTGTAGGAATGCTTGCCGTACATGGCAGGGCTGCTACTAGGGGTGAAGCGTCAAGAAGCCTGTTAGACCCCGGCGCGGCGGTTGCTATGCTGATAATGGAGGCATTTGCTAAAAGTATTTAAAAATAATGCTTGCAATTATTACCTGGATTTGATATAATAACAAAGGTGCAAAGTGATAAGACTAATTAAGGAGTGGACGCAAGTCCACTCTTATGTTTTGTGAACAAACGTTTCTAATTTTTAGTAGGAAAGAAGGGTATAAGATGGCAAAACATGAGGTTTACGAGAAAAAAACAGAAAAGCTTTTGGAACCTATACTAGGTGCTAACGGCTTTGAATTATATGATGTTGAATATGTGAAGGAAGGTAACAATTGGTATCTGCGGGCCTATATAGATAAGGAAGGCGGCATAACCGTAGACGATTGTGAACTGGTTAGCAGAGAACTGAGTGATTTGCTTGACAAGGAGGATTTCATTCCCGATGCTTATATACTCGAAGTGAGTTCACCCGGTCTTGGCAGACAATTAAAAAAAGATAAACACTATGATAAAAGTATTGGAGAAGAAGTAGAGATTAAACTCTATAAACCTATAAACAAACAAAAGGAATGGATTGGTTTATTGGTTGGTTATGATGCGGACACACTGACAATTCAATTGGATGATGCCAATAAGATGGATATTCCGAGAAGCAATATAGCCGTTACAAGATTAACCTTTGATTTTTAATAAACTGTTATTTCTAGAAGGAGGATTATAAAGAAAATGGATGCGAACAGGGAACTGATTGATGCATTGAACCAGATTGAGAGGGAAAAAGATATAAGCAAGGAAGTTTTGATAGAAGCCCTTGAGAACTCATTGGTTGCTGCATGTAAGAATAATTTTGGCAAGGCAGATAATATTAAAGTAAATATTGATCGGGTAACCGGAGAAGTGAGCGTCTATGCCATGAGAGAAGTTGTAGATGAAGTGACAGACCCCGTTACGCAGATTAGCTTGGCACAGGCAAGGATGAAGGATATTGACATCAATATCGGTGATATGGTAAGTGTCGAGGTGACTCCTAAGAATTTTGGCCGAATTGCTGCACAGAAGGCGAAGCAGGTTGTAGTGCAGAAAATTCGTGAAGAAGAAAGAAGGGTACTTTATCAACAGTACCTCACTAAGGAAAGAGACATTGTAACCGGTATCGTACAGAGATATATAGGAAACAATGTAAGTATAAATTTAGGTAAGGTTGATGCCATTCTGAATGAGAATGAGCAGATTAGGGGAGAAATATTCCGCCCTACAGACCGTATTAAGCTATATGTTCTTGAGGTTAAGGACACACCGAAGGGTCCTCGTATTCTGGTATCCAGAACACATCCTGAATTGGTGAAACGCTTATTCGAAGCTGAGGTTACGGAGATTCAGGACGGCACAGTTGAAATAATGAGTATAGCCAGAGAAGCAGGCTCCAGAACCAAGATGGCTGTTTGGAGCAATAATCCTAATGTGGATGCTGTAGGTGCCTGTGTTGGCCTTAACGGTTCAAGAGTAAATGCTATCGTCTACGAATTGAGAGATGAGAAGATTGATATTATTAATTGGAGTGATGATCCGGCTCAGTTAATTGAGAATGCACTAAGTCCTGCAAAGGTTGTATCTGTTACGATTGATGAGGAGCAAAAGAGTGCAAGGGTTATCGTTCCTGATTATCAGCTGTCACTGGCAATAGGTAAAGAGGGTCAGAATGCAAGACTTGCCGCAAAGCTGACCGGATATAAGATAGATATTAAGAGTGAATCTCAGATTATGGGATATTAAGGAAGTGATAGAGGATGGCAAAAAAAATACCATTAAGAGTATGTACCGGCTGTGGTGAATCAAAACCCAAAAAGGAATTAATACGAATACTGCGAACTCCTGAGGAAGATATTGTGGTTGACGCTACCGGTAAGAAAAACGGCAGAGGTGCGTATATATGCTGTTCGGTAGAATGCCTGCATAAATCGATTAAATCAAAGGGATTGGAGCGTTCGTTAAAGGTTGAGATACCTAGACAGCTACTGGATAATTTGGAAAAGGAGTTGGTTTCACTTGAATCCGGAGTTAAAAAAGGTATTTAATCTTCTTGGTATTGCAACAAAATCCAATAACATAGTTAGTGGTGAATTCAAGACTGAAAAGGCGGTGAAGGAGCAAAAGGCGGCCTTAGTCATAGTAGCTGAAGACGCATCGGATAATACTAAGAAAATGTTTATGAATATGTGTTCTTATTATAAAGTTCCGATATATTTTTGTGGATTAAAGACTGAGCTCGGCCACTGTATGGGGAAAGAGTTAAGAGCTTCTTTGGCTATAACAGACAAGGGATTGGCAGACGCGATAGAAAAGCAACTTAAAAAGATGTAGTGAGATTAACGGAGGTAGTAAGTATGGCTAAAATGAAAGTATTTGAACTAAAAAATTTAATAAATGAAAAGATTCATGGAAATATCGAGAGTAAGGATATTCTAAATTTCCTTGAAAAAAGCATGGGTGTGAAGAAGACTCATAGCAGTAATCTTGAGGACCATGAAGTTAAGGCTGTAAAGGAGCATTTTATTCCTTCTGCAAATAAAACTTCCGAAACTCCTGCAACTAAGAAGGCGCGTTCTGAAATTCAAAACAGTGAAATGAGCCAGGAGCTGAAACCACAAGCGTCTATGAGAACTGCTCAGCCACAGAGAGGCCAGGGTTATCCGGTTACACCTGAGAGGCCAGTCGGCAGAGGTCAGGGAATACCCAGAGGACCAAAGCCTATTCAAGGAGTGAATCAGGTAAAACCGGCAGAGAGTAAGAGTCAGCAGGCTCCACAGAGTCAGGGACAGGTAAGACCTGAGAGACCTGAGAGATCAGAAAGACCTGAAAGACAGGAAAGACCTGAAAGACCTGAAAGACAGGAAAGACCTGAGAGACGGGAAAGACCTGTGAGAACCGAAAGCCCGGCAGGTGCAAGAGGCCAAGGAGTTTCAGGTGGTCCCAGACCGCCTCAGGGAGCTCCTCAGGGAGCACAAAGACCCGTAGGTTCCGGTCAAATGAGATCTAACGGTGCACGGCAGACACCCAGAGGGCAGATGCCGCCTCAAGCAACGAGGGACAGAAGACCTCCGGCAGGCCAGGGCTATTCGACAGACGGCAGAAGACAGCAGGGGCAAGGCATGACCAGACCGCCTCATGGAGGATCAAGACCCGATGGCATGGTTCAGGACAGAACCGCCGGTCAGGCAAGACAACAGGCACAGCCTTTCCGTGGAAACCAACAGGGAGCAAGACCTCAAAGACCTGACGGTCAGGCAGGTACCCGTAGAACACCCGCTCAACAGCAGCAAGGTCAGAGACCTTATGGGAATCGAGCAGGTTATCAAAGACCCGGTACCAGTCAGGGAGCCGGCCAGCGTGGTGCATATAATACCAGAGGATATGATTTCTTTAATAAAGATGAGGACGATGCTCCGACATATGCAAACAGGGGGCACGGTAAGAGAGGCTCTCAGCCACAGAGAAGTAATGACAGAAAGACATTCGATCAACAGATTTTAGACCAAAAAGTAGCAGAAAAGAACGACTTTAGTAACAAAAGAAACAGGGACAGAATGAATAAGGATAAGATTTATAAAGACAAAGAATCAGCATATCAGGACAATGAAGATAAGAGCATAAATAAGATTATCCCTAAGAAGGGACAATTCATTAAACCGAAGCCGGTTGTGGTCGAAAAGGAAGAGATTAAGGTAATCACTATTCCTGATGTTTTAACAATTAAAATGCTTTCTGACAAGATGAAGATTCCGGGTTCGGCATTAATAAAGAAGCTGTTTATGGAAGGCAAGGTTGTTACCATTAATCAGGAAATAACCTTTGAGGAAGCAGAGGAAATAGCATTAGAATATGATATTATATGCGAAAAGGAAGTCCAGATAAATGAGGTTGAGGAACTACTGAAGGAGGAAGAAGAGGATCCTAAGGATATGGTGAAGCGTCCTCCGGTTGTATGTGTAATGGGTCACGTTGATCATGGTAAGACCTCACTTCTTGATGCTATAAGACATGCGAATGTAACATCCAAAGAAGCCGGTGGAATCACACAGCATATCGGTGCCTACATGGTCGAAATCAAGGGAGAAAAGATTACCTTCCTGGATACGCCCGGTCATGAGGCATTCACCTCAATGCGTATGAGAGGTGCACAGGCAACCGATATTGCGATTCTGGTTGTTGCGGCAGACGACGGTGTAATGCCTCAGACTGTTGAGGCTATAAGTCACGCCAAAGCCGCAGGTGTTCAAATAATTGTCGCCATAAATAAGATAGATAAACCCAGTGCCAATATTGAAAGGGTAAAACAGGAGCTTACGGAATATGATTTAATAGCAGAGGATTGGGGCGGCAGTACCATCTTCGTTCCAGTATCGGCTCATACCAAGGAAGGCATTGAGCAGCTTCTGGAAATGATTCTTCTTACTGCCGAAATGGAAGAGCTAAAGGCAAATCCTAACAGAATGGCAAGAGGACTTGTTATAGAAGCCGAGCTTGACAAAGGAAGAGGCCCTGTGGCTACTATCCTTGTACAAAAGGGTACCTTGCAAATTGGTGACAATATTGCCGTGGGCTCATCCTATGGTAAGGTCCGTGCAATGATAGACGACAAGGGTAGAAGAGCGAAGCAGGCTACACCTTCTACACCTGTAGAAATATTAGGCTTGAATTCGGTTCCGGATGTAGGCGAGATATTTATCGCTACCGAAAACGAAAAGGAAGCCAGAACGATAGCAGAAGCATTTATTGCACAGAGTAAGGAGAAACTTATTGCAGATACTAAGGCTAAATTATCTCTTGACGGATTGTTCTCACAAATCCAAGCAGGTAATATTAAGGAGCTCAACTTAATTATTAAGGCGGATGTTCAGGGCTCCGTAGAAGCTATGAAGCAAAGTCTTCTTAAGCTCAGTAATGATGAGGTGGCTGTAAGGGTAATTCATGGCGGAGTCGGCGCAATCAATGAATCCGACGTTATACTCGCCAGCACATCCAATGGTATTATCATAGGCTTTAATGTTAAGCCTGATACCAGGGCTAAGGAGATAGCCGAGTATGAGAAGGTTGATATTAAGCTTTATCGTGTTATTTATAATGCTATCAACGATGTAGAAGCAGCAATGAAGGGACTTCTGGATCCTGTATACGAGGAGAAGGTTATCGGTCATGCCGAGGTTCGTCAGATATTTAAGGCTTCAGGTTTAGGTACGATAGCAGGTTCCTATGTGCTGGACGGTAAAATTACCAGAGGCTGTAAGGTACGCATTTATAGGGATAAGAAGCTTGTTCATGAGGGTAATCTGGCTTCGCTTAAGAGATTCCAGGATGATGTCAAGGAAGTGGCGACCGGTTACGAATGTGGCTTGGTTTTTGAGAAGTTTAATGATGTTAAGGAAGATGACAAGGTTGAATTCTATGTAATGGCAGAAGTGCCCAGATAAGTTTTTATGCCACTACTCGGCGTATGGAGGTTATTATGAGGAAAAACAGCATAAAGAACACCAGAATTAATGGTGAGGTAAAAAAAGAGCTTAGCATTTTAATCAACAGGGAGATAAAGGATCCTAGAATTAATCCAATGACCTCAATTGTTGATGTTGAGGTAGCTCCGGATTTAAAGACTGCGAAGGTCTATATCAGCGTTATGGGAGATGAGGAATCCAAGAAAGAGACCTATGAGGGATTAAAAAGCGCGGCATCCTATATGCGGGGGCAATTGGCAAGAAATTTAAATTTAAGAAACACACCTGAGCTTACCTTTATTATAGATAATTCCATTGAATACGGAGTTAATATGTCAAAGCTGATTGATGAGATAAACTCACAGCAAAACGCCAATACAGATGAAGGAGAAGGATACTAAAATGAGCCTTTTTACACTGGATATACTGGATAAGGAGTTAACAGGTGCTAAAAAAGTTGCAGTTGCCGGCCATATCAGACCGGACGGCGATTGCATCGGGTCCTGTACAGCACTATATCAGTATTTGATTCAATGCCGTGATGAGCTTGGCATAGAGCAAATAGATGTATACCTTGAGCCCTATGGCCAAGAGTTTAGTATCCTTTCCGGAACCGAAAATATAAGACATACTTTTGATTTCGATGATATTTATGATGTCTTTATTACTCTTGACTGTAGCAGTCTGGACAGGCTTGGTGAAGCAATTAAATATTTTAATACCGCTAAATTTACGATATGTATAGACCATCATATTACGAATGATATGTTCGCGGATTATAATTATGTGGTTGCCGATGCCTCATCCACCTGCGAAGTCATTTATAATTTGCTCTACGATAACAGAATTACAAAGAGTATCGCTGAAAGCCTTTATATAGGCATTGTCCATGATACAGGAATATTTAAGCATAATAATACATCGGATAAGACCATGGAGATTGCTGCAAGCTTAATGAGAAAGGGTATTGATTTTAATAAGCTAATAGAAGTGACATTTATACAAAAGACCTATGCTCAGCTTCAGATTCTGGGGCGCTGTCTGATGGAAAGCACTATGCTGTTGGACGGCAAGGTGATTGTATCAAGCTTAAGCCGTAATACTATGGAATTCTATGGATTAGCGTATACAGATATCGATGGAATTATTGATCAGCTTCGTACGGCTAAGGGCAGCGAGGTGGCAATATTTATATATGAAACCGATTATTTGGAGCAAAAGGTAAGTCTTAGGTCAAACGGTATTGTTGATGTAAGTAAGATTGCACATTCTTTTGGCGGTGGCGGACATGTTAAGGCGGCCGGATGTGTTATGAACGGTACAGTCTTTGATGCTATCAATAATCTCATTCCCCATATTGAGGCACAGTTATTAAAATAGGTGGCGGATAATTTGATTAACGGAATTATTAATATAAATAAGGAAAAAGGATATACCTCTCATGATGTAGTTGCTAAAATGAGGGGTATATTAAAAATAAGAAAAATAGGACATACCGGTACTCTTGATCCTGATGCGGAGGGTGTACTTCCCATATGCATAGGTAAGGCTACCAAGGTTGTGGATCTGATCGTCGAAAAGGATAAAACCTATGAGGCCGTGCTTAAGCTGGGAATAGTCACCGATACTCAGGATATTACCGGTAAATTTCTGAGAACATCTGTTGTGGATATTGATTTACCGCGAATTGAGGAGGCGGTAAAGGGTTTTATCGGTGGATATAATCAGATTCCTCCTATGTACTCAGCCATTCGGATAAATGGTAAAAGACTGTATGAGCTGGCAAGAAATAATATTGAAGTTAACAGAGAACCTCGTTTTGTTGATATTCAAGACATACAGATTCTTGAGTTTAATAAGGAAGAGTCTGAGGTAAGGGTTCTTGTTGATTGCGGTAAGGGCACTTATATTCGAACTCTCCTATATGATATCGGGGAAGTGCTCGGCTGTGGCGGAACCATGAAGAGTCTTATAAGAACAAGGGTTGGTAATTTTAATATTTCCGATTCTCTAACCCTAGATCGGGTAGAGGAGCTTGTACGGGATGAAACGATAGATAATTATATTACTAAAATTGATGATATGTTCTCAAACTATCCGAAGGTGATCGTGGACAAAAGATTTGGTAAGTTGATTTATAACGGAAATCCATTTTCCGAAAAGCATTTGATTAGTGCAGATGAAATCGACAGGGTTCATGGGATGAAGGTTAGGGTATATGATTTTGAAGGTGATTTTATAGGTATTTATAGTTATAATTTGATTAATAGGAATTTTACTGTAGAAAAAATGTTTTATAGTTGATATTGGAGGACCGGATGAAATATATTGCTGGAATAAAAGACTTCTCTATACAAAACTCTGCGATAACATTGGGTAAGTTTGATGGACTCCATCAGGGCCATCGAATGCTTATAAATGAGGTCTTGTCCTTAAAGAGTCAAGGCTATACATCTGTTATGTTTACATTTCTATACCATCCTAATAATCTGCTTTCCAACAGCGAAGTTAAAATGATTTATACCGAGGAGGAAAGGGCGGATATACTGGAATCCATGGGACTTGATGTATTGTTGTCATATCCATTTACAGATGAGACGAGGAATATTGAGCCTGAGGATTTCGTTAGTGAAATTCTCGTAAATAAGCTGGATGCTAAGATAGTTGTGGTAGGAAATGATTATAGGTTTGGGCGTAACCGTCGTGGTGACGTGGACATGCTACAGGCTATGGGAAAGACATATGGCTTTAAGGTTGTTGTATTTGAGAAGAAGCAGTGGAACAATAATGTAATCAGCAGCTCTCTCATTAGAAGTGAGCTGGAGAAGGGTAACATAGAAGCAGTAAATGCCATGCTGGGTAAGCCTTATCATATTAGCGGTAAGGTTCTTCATGGCAGAAAAATCGGCAGAACCCTAGGTATGCCTACTACGAATCTGATACCCCATCCAAATAAACTTATGCCTCCATGTGGGGTGTATTTCTCAAGAACTATTATTGATGGATTGGCTTATCCTAGCATGACTAATATAGGATACAAGCCCACAGTAGGAAAAGAAAAGAATATAAGTGTTGAGACCTATATATACGACTTTGACAAGAATCTGTATGGACAGAAAATAAATGTTGAGTTATTGGATTTTGAAAGACCGGAGATAAAATTCGATAATCTGGAGGATTTGAAGCTTAAAATGGAGGAGGATTTAGCCTTAGGAAGACGCTATTTTAATATCTAGCTTGATTGACTTATATTTTATATTATGGTAATATTTATATAATCAGTAACAGGCATGATTTATGCTTGCTGGAAAAATCATAATAGGAAAGGGAGTATTTGTTTATGGAGAAATTTTACGAGAAAAAGAATCTTGGTATACCCACTACTATTCTTGTGATCTTATCTTATTTAATTGGATACTCATTAACCAGAAGTTTATCCGGAACACTATTAGTGGCTGTATTATTTGCAGGAGCTGTATTCTCACTTGAGTTTGATGACAGGGTAAAGAATGCTGTTAAGCATGCATATATATTTGCTGTATATGCTCAACTGATTTATATTTTACTGGATATATTCGAATCGTTAGTGAATTTAGTATACGGAGGAAGATACACATCAGGTGCTTATGCTAATATGTTCTTCGAGTTGAATTTTCTCCAGAAAGCACTCAATTTCTTGTATACATATGGTGTGATAATTATAAATATTGCAGTTATTGTAATATTCGGTCTGTTTATTGTAATGTCATTGCTAAATAAGGATTTAAATCTCTTCTGTGTGAAGGGTGTTCTGGGAGAGGGAAAAGCAAAGCCTAAGAAGGAGCAACCGGTTCCTCCGGTTTCCCCGGTAGCACCACCTCCGGTAGCACCGGTTCCCCCTGTAGCACCTCAGGCACCTCAGGCATCTGCACCTGCACCAGCACCGATACCTCCGGTAGCACCTCAGGCACCGCAGGCATCGGCACCTGCACCTGCACCGGTTCCTCCTGCAGCACCTCAGAAGCCTGCCGGAACATGTTCGAATTGTGGCAAAGTGAATAGTAGCCAAGCTAAGTTTTGTGCAGCCTGTGGCTCTAAATTATAAAAATTGTTGCTAAATAAATATATATATGAGTATTATGGCAATACTAATATTAATTTGTAGTTGAAAAGATATGTACATTGTGCTAATATAACTGTTGTACATTATTCAGCCAATACTCAGAACAAGGATACTCCGACCTTTTCTTGGTATTTGGCGGTTATCTATTAAGGAGGAAAGACAATGATCAGTAAAGAAAGAAAAGCAGAAATAATCAAACAGTATGGCAGGACACCGGAAGATACCGGTTCACCTGAAGTCCAGATTGCGTTGTTAACCGAGAGAATCGTTGAGTTAACAGAGCACTTAAAGAAGAATAAGAAGGATCATCATTCAAGAAGAGGACTTTTGAAGATGGTTGGACAAAGAAGAGGACTTCTGGAATATCTTAAGAAAACCAATATCGAAGGTTATCGTGAACTGATTGAACGTTTAGGCCTAAGAAAATAATCAGATTAAATGTAAGGGCTGTTCCGTTTATTAATTACAATGGAACAGCTTTTAATTTACCTAAATATATCATTAGGATACTTTAATTAGTGTAGATACGATGTACTTGAATATGAGAAAGAGGACATAATATGAATAGATTTAAGATTATTTTGAGGGATAAATCCTTTCTTAGAAGGACATTTGCCATCACTATACCGATTGTATTACAAAACTTACTGAATAATCTGGTAAATTTAGTGGACACATTAATGATCGGACAACTCGGAGAAACCAGTATAGCCGCAGTAGGTTTAGCCAACAAATTGTTTTTCGTATATGCTTTGTTGATGTTTGGAGTCAGTAGCGGTTCCAGCATTCTGTCTGCCCAATATTGGGGGAAGCGTGAACTGATTAACATTAAGAGGGTGCTTAAAGTATCCCTATTTATAGGAGTAGGAGTATCTATGCTCTTTGTAATACCGGGGTTTTTCTTCCCCGATATTGTTATGAGTATATTTACACCACTGGAAGGTACTATTTCAGAGGGTTCAAAATATCTTGTTATTATCGTGTTCAGCTATCCCTTAACTGCTGTTACAATGACCTATGTTTCTGTACTTAGGAGTATGAATTATGTAAAGCTTCCTATTATAATTACTACTGTATCCATCGTGATTAATGTGGTTCTGAATTATGGACTGATATATGGAAATATGGGATTTCCTAAGATGGGAGTGGCAGGAGCGGCTCTGGCCACACTAATAGCGAGAATTGCGGAATTTATAGTATTATTGTTTTTAGTATACAGACATAAAGCAGGGGACGGTAAGTTAGGAGATTTCGTACATCAAAAGTATGAAAAGGCCAAGGAACAGGGAAGAAAATTTATTCATAAGGCATTTCTCAAGAAATATTTCGGTACCGCAACACCTGTAATCTTAAACGAATTCATGTGGGGACTTGGTGTTACTATGTATTCTCTGGTCTACGGAAGAATGGGAGATGCGGCTACGGCGTCTATAACAATTACCAATACGGTGGAGCAGGTGGCGTTGGTATTCTTCTTTGGGATATGCCAAGCCGCTGCGATTCTGTTGGGAAATGAACTGGGTTCGGACAAGCTTGATGTTGCTGAGGAGCATGCCAAGAATTATATAGCCATGATGTTTGCATTGGCTTTGGTGGGTGCAGTGACGGTATTACTATTAAGGAACCCTGTGGCATCCATGTTTGATGTATCCGACGAGGTTTTCAGATATGTAAGGCTCTGTATGACAGTCTTTGCATTATATATGCCAATTAGGACGGTAAACACACTTATAATCGTAGCAATCCTAAGAAGCGGAGGAGATACTAAGGCATCATTAATCCTGGATGTTACCAGTGTATGGCTAATAGGAATTCCGATGGCTGTTCTTGGCGGCTTGATAATTGGACTTCCTATATATACTGTATATGCGATGATTATGGTAGAGGAGATATATAAGCTGATATTTGGCTATATACGATATAAAAAGAAAAAATGGATTAGGAATATTGTAGCGTGAATCGACTGACGGAAATTCGGTACCAGGTACGGTACCAGGTACCGTACCTGGTACCGATAAAAACCGTACCGAAACATGGAAAATATCTGTGGCATATTGGCAATAATAATGGTATAATAATATAGTTAGAGTCAAGAGAGGACATCCCGAGACTTCTGAAAAGATTATTGATTCTCGGAACTCGGTAGTTTTTTCAGTTGTTTCGGTGCCTCCGGCTCTATCAATAATAGAATAAAGGAGAACTAGAATATGTACAAAAGTTATTCAATGGAGCTTGCCGGCAGAACTCTTACGGTTGAAATCGGAAGAGTGGCAGCACAGGCTAATGGAGCCGCTTTAATGCATTATGGTGATACGGTTGTATTATCCACAGCAACAGCTTCCGATAAGCCCAGAGAAGGGATTGACTTCTTTCCCTTAAGTGTTGAGTATTCCGAGAAGCTTTATGCGGTAGGCAAAATCCCCGGAGGCTTTATTAAGAGGGAAGGAAAGCCTTCTGAGAACGCAATTCTTACTTCCCGTGTTATTGATCGCCCCATGAGGCCATTATTTCCCAGCGATTATAGGAATGATGTAACATTGGAGAATCTGGTGCTATGTGTTGATCAGGATTGCCCTCCCGAATTGGCAGCAATGCTTGGATCATCAATTGCAACATGTATTTCAGACATTCCATTTGCGGGTCCCGTAGCTTCCACGATGGTAGGTTTGGTTGACGGTGAATTCGTCTTTAACCCTAATTCGGAACAGAGAGAGAAGTCTGATTTGGCTTTGACGGTTGCATCTACCAAAGAGAAGGTAATAATGATCGAAGCAGGGGCAAATGAGATACCTGAAGATAAGATGATTGAGGCCATATACGCAGCCCATGAGGTCAACAAGACAATAATTGAATTTATCGATAAGATTGTTGAAGAATGTGGTAAGGAAAAGCATGATTACATCAAGTTTGAGGTAGACAAGGATTTATACGAGGATATGGTTGGCTTTATTACCCCCGAGGGTATGGAGAAGGCTGTATTCACAGACGAAAAGCAGGTTAGGGAAGCCAATATCAAGGAAATCAAAGAAAAATTGGTCGCCCGTTACGAGGAAGAGCATCCTGAATGGCTGGAACAGCTTGATGAGGCAATTTACAAATTCCAAAAAAACACTGTCCGTAAAATGATTTTAAGGGATAAGAAGCGTCCCGACGGCAGAGGATTTGATGAAATACGTAAGCTGTCTGCTGAGATTGATATTCTTCCCAGAACCCATGGCTCAGGTATGTTCACCCGTGGCCAGACTCAGGTGTTGACTATCACCACATTGGGTGCATTGGCAGAAACTCAAAGACTCGACGGAATTGACGAAAATGAGACGATGAAACGTTATATGCATCACTATAATTTCCCTTCATATTCAGTAGGTGAGACCAGACCTTCCAGAGGACCCGGCAGACGTGAAATCGGCCATGGTGCTCTTGCAGAGAAGGCATTAATACCGGTACTTCCCTCCGAGGAAGAATTTCCGTATGCAATTCGTACCGTGTCGGAGGTCTTGGAGTCTAACGGCTCCACATCACAGGGAAGTATCTGTGCGTCAACCTTATCGTTGATGGCTGCAGGTGTGCCCATTAAGGGAATGGTTGCAGGAATATCTGTAGGATTAGTTACAGGGGATTCTGATGATGATTATATTATTCTAACCGATATACAGGGTCTTGAGGATTTCTTTGGAGACATGGACTTTAAGGTAGCCGGTACCACTAAGGGTATAACCGCAATACAGATGGATATTAAGATTAACGGCTTAACCAGGGAAATTATTGAAAAGTCAATCTATAGAACAAAGGAAGCCAGACTCCATATCATTAACGATGTTATGGCACCGGTTATTTCTGAACCAAGACCTGAGGTTGGTCCATATTCACCTAAGATTGTTCAGATTAAGATCGATCCTGCTAAGATTGGCGATGTGGTCGGTCAGAGAGGTAAGACCATTAATGCAATTATTGAACAGACCGGTGTTAAGATTGATATAACCGATGACGGTGCAGTGTCTATATGCGGCGTCGATAAGGAAAGCATCGATAATGCTCTTCATATGGTAAAGATGATAGTGACCGATTTCGAGGAAGGTAAGATATACGAAGGTAAGGTTGTCAGTATTAAAGACTTCGGAGCTTTCATAGAATTTGCTCCCGGTAAGGAAGGTATGGTCCATATATCCAAGATCTCTAAGCAGAGAATAAACCATGTGGAGGATGTTCTTACCTTAGGTGATAAGGTTAAAGTTGTCTGTCTGGGACAGGATAAGATGGGCAGAATATCCTTTAGCTTAAAGGATGTTAAGCAGAGCTAAACTGCTAACAATATTTGATAAATAATACAGTATTGATAGCTGTCAAGGTGTTGTGTGTATATGCAATAAATTGACAGCTGTTTTTATTGAATAGGAAAGGAGTTTTGTATTTTGCCGAAGGTTAAAAATTGATTAAATGTGATGTAATATGTTTGACATAGTCTTTTGATTGGTATATTATGTATATCAACTGTATAGAAGTGCAAAAAACAAGACTGATAAGGAGGTTATTATGAAAAAACGAATTATTTCACTCTTGCTGATAATATCAATGTTACTTACGGTATTACCGGCTAACAAAGTATATGCTCAGGAGGATTATAGTCAGTGGGCTTTCGATGATCTTGTTGTCGGGGATACCTATAATATATATCCGCAATCCTGGTATGAAAAGAGTATGAGGGCTCCGATAACTCACGGACAACTTAGGGTTTTATTGGCCGGTATGCGAGTGAAAATTCTAAAGACCGACGCCGTTGTTGATTATAATGAACGGATTTATAAGCTAAGTAATAATATGACGGTTAAAGAGGTTTTGGAATTTCTATATACTTTGATTTCAGATTATGAGTTTAGTGGTGATATCGGAATAGCCGAGGGCCAAAGAGCCTTGGATTATATGGCTAAATATGGTGTGTTTACAGGAAATGAGGGAGAGCTGTCATTAGATGATATATGTACGGTTGAACAAGCATGTGTTATAGCAGCCAGGCTCATAACTCATCTTTATGATGCTCTTGACGCTGCCAGTAAAGGATTCCTATGGGAAATAAACTCAGGAGCAAACAAGGTTTATTTACTAGGCTCTATCCATATAGCAAATTATGATATTTATCCGTTTAGTAAAACAATGCTTGATGCATTTGCCGAGTCGGATGTTCTTGGCGTTGAAGTTAATCTGTTAGATACCTCGGTAGATACAAACAGTCTATACGCCAAGTATGGAATGTATACAGACGGCACTACCCTTAAGGACCATGTGCCCGAAGCAACATACACCAGGGTCGTTCAGATTGGTTCATTGTTCGGTTTATCTGAAGATCTTATTGCTATGTTTAAACCATGGGTCTTGTTTAATACATTTGTGGGATTAGCAAATACCTCTTCCGGGACTATGGAAGAAGCGGTTCTGGCTCAGTCTTTAGGCATAGACATTAAGTTTATGTACGATGCGGTATTTACTTCGAAACCTATTATTGAATTGGAGAGCTATGAGTTTCAATTACAGGTTCTTGACAGTTTCTCTGATGAATTGGAACTATACCTGTTAGAGACCACCTTGGATGCAATATATTACATGCTACTGGGACCTGCACCTGCCTCCGAAGGCACGGGGCTTGTTGATATAATGCTGAAATACTGGCATGAAGGGGATGCAGAAAGCTTCTTAACGTATATTGCTCCAATATTGGTAGAATCAGAGATACCTGATGTCAGTGACGAGGACAGAGAAATCGCAGCTTTAATGGAAGAATATTATCATAAAATATTTACCGAAAGAGATTTAGGAATGGCAAAGAAAATAGACCAATTCCTTAAGGCTGACGGAAGCACCACCTACTTTATAGTAGTAGGAACAGGTCATTATATTAGTGATTACTCTGTAATCGATATCTTACGGGATATGGGATATGAGATAAATCAAATTAAGTAATTTAATCTGAAAATAGAAAGAAAAGGGGCTTGCAATATTTTATGCAAGCCCCTTTTCCTTCTGAGTTAAAAATTTAAGTGAATAGCAAGTTAATATGTCTAACCATAATTGGTTAGTGAAAAATAAGACCAAGATTGTTAAAAAAATAACAAGTCAAGTATATCATATTATAAAAAAAGATTCAAGTAATTTTATATTATAAAAGGACCATTATAGATTGCCAATTTGATATGAATATGATAAAATCACGCTTACTGGATATATCATCGAAATTTCATACGAAATAGCGAATGATATCAAGTACGAAGGGAGGAACCACGATGACAAGTATTACTAAGCTATCAAATGGTATAACTGTTGTTATGGAAAAAATGCCATATCTTAAAAGCGCATCCTTTGGTGTATGGGTCAGGGTTGGTTCTGCTAATGAGGATGAAAGTAACAATGGAATAGCTCATATGATAGAACATATGATGTTTAAGGGAACTAAGAATCGTAGTGCAAAGCAAATAGCGGATGAGATGTCTAGAATCGGCGGTAATATGAATGCATTTACAAGTAAAGAATGTACCTCATATTATGTGACCACACTGGGTGAGCATCTGCCAATGGCAATTAAAATTATTGCCGATATGCTGAATAATTCTTTGATAGACGAAAAGGCACTTAAAAAGGAAAAGAGTGTTATAATCGAGGAAATAGATATGTATCAGGATTCGCCGGAGGATTTGGTACATGAGATATTACAGCAGCGTATCTGGAGGGGACATCCTTTGGGCTATATGATATCAGGTAAGAAAAAGATAGTCCGCAAGGTTAGCAGAGAACAGATAATAGATTTTATGAACACCTATTATACAGGAGAAAATATTGTCATATCAATCGCAGGAAATTTTAATGAAAATGAGATTTTAGCTCTTGTGGAAGAGGAGTTCGGAGCAGTCAAATCAAAAACAACGGTCAAGATAATGTCAACTGACAAGCCTAGCTATCATAAGGTGACAATAAAGAAGGAGAAGGATATAGAGCAGCTTCATGTAAATATCGCATTTAACGGAATATCTTATTTATCCGATGAAAGATTCACACTCTCTATATTTAATACCGTTCTGGGAGGAAGCATAAATTCAAGACTGTTTCAAAAAATCAGAGAAGATGCGGGACTTACATATGCTATTTACTCATATGGAAGCTCCTACAAAGATACAGGACTGTTTCATATATATGCCGCCATGAATCCCAACCAGAAGGACGCAGTAATTAATAAGATATATAATATTGTCAAAAGCCTTAAGAAGAATGGAATTACCGAGGATGAGCTAACCATGGCTAAGGAACAGATTAAGACAGAGTTGATATTAGGAAATGAAGGTGCAAGAAACAGGATGAATTCCAATGGTAAATCCATGCTTAACAGAGGAAGAGTGGTATCATTGGATGAACTGACAGAGGGTATTGATAAGGTCGGATTGGATGATATAAGGGATTTTGCTAATAAGTATATGGATTTATCTAATTCATCAATATCATTTGTGGGAAACATTAAATAATCCAAGAAAAATGGTTTGTTATATTTTGTACT
>JAAYTK010000047.1 GCA_012523775.1 Clostridiales bacterium
AAAGTATGAAGTAAAAAGGAGCAAATATGAATTTTAAGAAGTTAATTGTTGATTCGGGATTGAGGATGTTAAATTCAGGTTATACCATTGAAACTTGGGGAAATATTAGCTTTCGCGACAAGGAAACAAATCTTGTGTATTTAACTCCAAGCGGAATGGATTACAGTACCATAACTGAAGATGACGTAGTGGTATGTGATTTACAGGGTAATATTGTTGAAGGAACAAGAGTTCCGACAATAGAGACCGGGTTGCATTTGGCTGTATATAGAGCAAGACCGGAAGTAAACGCAATTTTGCATACCCATCCGATATATTCCACAGTATTTTCTTGTATAGGTAAGGATGTGCCGCTTATCATTGATGAAGCAGCACAGACACTGGGAGATGTCTGTCGTACTGCCGAGTATGGATTACCGGGAACCCCGGAGCTGGCAGAGAACTGTGTAAAGGCTCTCGGAAAGACAGCCAATGCATGTCTGTTAAAGGCTCATGGAGCGGTATGTGTAGGAGATACAATGGAGGCAGCGTTCAAGGTGTCCAGAGTTCTTGAAGTAACGGCTCAAATCTATCAGATGATTTTAGCTACCGGATGTAATTGTCCTGAATTGTCACAAGAAAACATACTGGCAATGCAAGAGTTTGTAAAGACAAAATACGGTCAGAGAAATAACACTATGCAAATAGAATATTGAAATTTAGTCATTAAAGAGCAAAGCGATGTAAAAACGCTTTGCTCTTTTTGTTTATTTTAGACAACTATGTAAATAATAATTACAGAAATCGAACATTTTGTATACAACTTTGTCCCGAAATGGTACACTGTTTTATCTAAAATGTTACAAAATCATTTGAAAAGAGTATTATACTGTCAATACAGCCAAAGGAGATGTATATGAGTTCATACATTTTTGAGACGATAGAACACCATAAAGAAAATCCGGCAAAGATTATTGTTACATCAATCGACCACTCGGATTATCATTGGCACTATGATTATGAGTTAATCATGGTTATTAAAGGTGAGCTTATTCTATCAGTTTTAGCTGAATCCTATGTACTTAAGGCAGGAGACATAGCTCTTGTCAACAGTAAGGAGATTCACGGATATAGATACAGTAATGTTGAAAACATATGCCTAATCGTACAGATTAAGAATGAATTTTTTGATCTAAAGGACGATAAGAATCAATCTTACTACTTCTACCTTAACAGTGCAAAGGAGACCATTAAACCCAGAATATCCTATGAGCATTTCAGAAAAATGCTTGCCAGAATAGGTATTGAATCGGGTGAAAAGAAGCAGACAAGTAACCTTCGTATTAAGGGAATTGTCTATATGCTTATATCTGATTTGTTTGATTATATTCCATATGATATTCAACAATATGCCAATGAGGCGGTAAAATTCACAGATTCTGAGGACATACTTAAGATTCTACAGTTTATTGAGAATAATCTGGTATCTGATAACTTAACTGAGGAGTTATGCAAAGCCATTGGTATGAGTGAAAAAAGCTTATACAGATTCTTAAAATCAAGAATAGACATGACATTGAAGGAACTCATAGATGTTACCAGATTAAATCGCGCAATTTACCTGTTATCCTATACTGACAAGGATAACTCAACCATTGCTACCGAATGCGGCTTCTGTAATGACAATACCTTTTACCGTTTATTTAAGAAGAGATTTGGTATGACACCTTTGAATTATAAGAATAAGAATCCTGATAACAAGAAGCCTCCCAGAATAAAAGAGGTTCAAGGATATTTGGATTTTAGCAAAGCGGAAGCTACAAAACTACTTAAGGAATACATAAAGAACTGAAGGAGGCCCTGGCTTGGATATAAAAGGGATTGATAAAAATTATAGATTAAGTTTTACAGAAAAGGCAGAAAGGATTGTAGAAGGACTAAGTCTTGAGGAAAAGGTTTCACTCATGAGCGGAAAGTTTTCTGCAATTGATATGATTGCCAATTTTCACTGTGAAAACCATTATAATTATATTCCTTACCCGGCTGGAGGTATCGAGGAAAAAGGCATACCACAGGTGTTGTTTTGTGATGGTCCAAGAGGAGTCGTATGCGGAACAGGTAAGAGTACATGCTATCCGGTGCCTATGCTAAGGGGCGCATCCTTCGATGTGGAGTTGGAGGAAAGAATAGGACAAGCCATAGCTAAGGAAGTTCGTGCTTATGGTGGTAATCTGTTTGCCGGTATCTGTATCAATGTTCCATATCATCCCGGATGGGGTCGAAGCCAAGAGACATACGGTGAGGAACCATATCATATTGGACAGATGGGTTCCGCAATGGTAAGAGGAGTACAGAAGGAAAGTGTTATTCCGTGTATTAAGCATTTTGCATTTAATTCAATGGAGAATGCCAGATTCAATGTAAATATTGAATGTGACAAGAGAGCAGAGCGGGAGGTATTTCTACCTCACTTTAAGGAATGCATTGATAACGGAGCGGCGGCTGTCATGACCTCCTATAATCTTTATAAAGGTGTTCAATGTGGGCAGAATGAATACCTGATCAGAGATGTTCTTAAGGGTGAATGGGATTTTGATGGATTTACTATGACTGATTTTATATGGGGCATAAACGATACCGTAACCGCGGCAAACAGCGGACAGGATCTGGAAATGTGTAATACATACTATTATGATGCCAAGCTTGTCAATGCCGTTAAAGAGGGAAAGGTACCCGAAAAGGCTGTTGATGAAGCTGCTGTCAGGATAGTAAGAACCCTAATTACATATACTCAGGATAATCGGGAGTATTCAAGGGAACTAATCGGGTGTAAGGAGCATATTTCACTCGCTCTGGAATCGGCCCAAAAGGGAATTACCCTTATTAAGAATGAGAACAAGGTTCTTCCTATTAATCGGGAGCAGGTAGAAAGTATTGTGGTGCTGGGTAGACTGGCAAACCATGAAAACATCGGAGATAATGGCTCGGGTAGAGTTTATCCGCCCTATGTCATTACACCTTTAAAGGGTATAGCGATGACGGCCGGTAATAAAAAAATTGTTTATAATGACGGCTCCGATTTAGAACATGCCAAATCGTTAGCAAGAAAAGCGGATTATGTAATCTTCGTTGTAGGCTATGACCATAATGATGAAGGCGAATTCGTTTCCAGTGACCAGGTGGGTAACTTTATGGATCCCATGGGTGGCGACAGAACAGAATCCTTAGGCTTAAACCCGGAGGATATTCGCTTAATTAACGAAGTGGGTCCGGTAAACTCCAATTCGGCAGTGGTATTAATAGGCGGTAGTACGATTCTTATGGAGGAATGGAAGAACTCAGTAAATGCTATTCTTATGGCATATTATCCGGGAATGGAAGGTGGAATGGCTATCGGACAGATATTATTCGGGGATATAAATCCTTCCGGTAAACTTCCGTTTGTTATTCCAAAGAGTGAAAAAGACCTTCCGGAAATAAATTGGAATACAGATTATCAAAAATATGAATACTATCATGGATATAAGAAATTAGATAAGGAAACAATAGAAGCAGCATATCCATATGGGTTTGGTTTATCATATACAGAGTTTAAAATCAGCAATGCTCACTTTTCACAAAAAGATGAATATATAGAGGCAACATGTGATGTCAAAAATATTGGTGACCTTGCAGGTGATGAAGTGATTCAGCTTTATGCAGGATATTCTCAATCACAAATATCCAGGCCTGTTAAGGCATTGATAGGTTTTACGAGAGTGACATTAGAACCTAATCAAACCAAGACGGTAACCATCAGAACGCCGATTAAGCAGCTTATGTGGTATAACGAGGAGAAGCGCGGATGGGAGCTGGAGCATATTATTTATGATATGTATATTGGGACCAGCAGTTCAATCAATGATCTTATCAAAGGTGAGCTGATTCTAAATTAGAAAGGAGGTCACAGTCCAAGAAAACAGCTAATATTTGCATTATTAAATCATTATTTGAATAGGAGGAAAGTTTTATGTCAAAGAAATTAATAAGACTAATAGCTATGGTATTAGTAATAAGTATGGCATTGGTTGCCTGTGGAGGAAAGACAACAGGAGATAACAACAATAACAACAATACTAACAATAACAACAATACAGGTAATAATAATCAAGATCAGGACAATGATGATGTTGTAAATGGAAAGAGTGTTTCAGATCTGAAGCTCGGACTAAACAACTTTATGAAGGGTATATATTCAGTAGATATTATGGAGAATGCTTTTGCTGAAACCTGTAAAGCGCTTGGTGTTCAGACAATGATAGTTAACGATGAGGGTAAGGTAGAAAAGACTGTTACTAATGTTGACAATATGATTTCTGCCGGTGTAGACGGTATCGTATTTTTTGGTATCTCAGAGACATTATTCCCTGTAGTTTCTCAAAAATGTGAAGATGCAAAGGTACCTTTTACCGTGTACGATCACATGCCTTCCGATGAGAATCTTGAAATTTTAAAGGCTAATCCTTATTTTAAAGGTGCTGTTGCAACCAGAGACCTTGGTACAGGACGTAACATGGGTGAACATGCTGCTTCCTTGGGATTAAAGAAGGCTCTTATTATAACCGGTAAGATGGCAGACCCTACACACTCAGCAAGAACCAATGGATTTAAGGAGACTTTCGAAGCTGGCGGTGGACAGGTTCTTAATATCGCTTGGGATGCTTCTAACCTGGCAGATGCAACTGCTAAGGCTAACGACCTTCTAACAGCTCATCCCGATGCTGATTGTATATATGCTTCAAACGGTGATTACGGTAGCGGAACGATGCAGGCTTTAGCACAGCATACAAATGTTGATGCCAAGTTATTCGTAACAGACCTTGACCCCGATGTATTAGATGGATTAGAAAACGGTTCAATTGCCGCAGCAAATGGCGCTCATTGGATAAATGTTAATTTTGCAACAACACTGTTACTTAACAGTTTACTGGGACATGAGCTTAAGGATGCAGATGGAAACGCTCCCATACTCGTAGCACCTGTTATGGCTCTTCCTGCTGAAATGGTTGAATTATATGATAAATTCTGGATTAAGTCTCAGCCTTTCTCCGGTGAAGAATTAAAACAGTTTGTTGTAGAGTGGAACGAAGATGTATCACTTCAGGATTACGAGGATGTATTAGCAAACTATTCAGTAGAGACTCGTCTAAAACAGAAGGAAGCGGAAGGATTAATAACCGCAGATGAACTTAAAGCAGTAGGTATCGAATAATTTACCAAGGGGTGCTGCCAATTATATATGTTTTATTTTGGTAGCACCTTAATATTTTATATAGTGTGAGATTAAGGAGCATTATAATGACTAACAAAAATGAATCAAAAAATCAAATATTCGGAAGAATACGGCTGGCCATATTATTAATTATCCCCTATATAGTGCTAAATATGGCAACCGGTGGCAAGATACTTACCGTTAATAATTTATCATCAGTATTTACAAGCTCGGTTACTGCTATGTTCATGTCTTGGTGCTTCTGTTTTTTGTTTACCACCGGAATAACCGATTTGTCAGTCGGTGCAATTCTTATTCTGGCTGGTAATGTAGGTGGTATATTTGCGGTGAATTTTAAGCTTGGAACCTTTGGATTATTACTGGGCTCAATACTGACCTCAGTATTGTTACTTTTACTTAATACGGTATTACGTCATTTAACTAAGATACCATCCTGGATATTTGGCCTGGGTGCTGCCATGGTTTATGAGGCTATCGGTATGTATTATGGCTCATATATGATATCCAAGGGAAGACAGGTGGTATCCCTTGGTAATACGGCAAGGCATATCGGTAGAATGCCTTGGAACTTAGTTATAGTTATTGTCGGTTTTATAGCGGCTTATTTACTTTTTAATAAGACCTCAGTAGGTTACAACATCCGTGCTCTGGGAAGTAATCGTAAGGTGGCAGAGATGATGGGTGTTAATGTGCAAAAGACAATGATATATTCCGCGATACTTGGAGGTATATTCCTCGGTATAGCAGGGGCAGTGAATGAAAGCTATGCCAGCCGAGTAATGCCTGTTACGGGGCTTAGCAGTGTAGCATTAATTTTTACTGCTTTGGCCGGATTCCTTCTGGCTTCCAGCTTAGGAAAATATATAAATCTGACATTGGCTATCGTTATAGGAATCTTTATTATTACATCATTATTTAATGTATTAACCATAGTAGGTGTACCTTCCGGTACCTGGCAGCAGACAGTCATGGGATTAACCGTTATTATAAGTGGTATTGCTTCCCAAAGAAAATATAAAGGAGTGGTGAAATAAAGTGAAAGACATTCTCTTTAAAGTACAGAATATGAACAAAAGCTTTGGGATAACTAGGGCAAACCATAATGTAAGCATGGAAATAAAAAGAGGTGAAGTCCATGGACTTATAGGGGAGAATGGTTCAGGTAAATCAACACTAATTTCTATGATCTCAGGCATGGCAGAAAGGGATAGTGGAGAGCTTTTTCTAAACGGAAAACCCTATGAACCCGTTTCACCCCTTACGGCTTTAGAATCCCATATTGGAACCGTAGTACAGGAGCTGGGTCTGGTCGATGGATTGTCGGTTGCGGCTAATATATTCCTGGGAAGAATGGATCGCTTTAAAAAGCTTAATATAATCGACAATGCGGCCTTATATAATGAGGTAGAAGAGATATACAAGAAATGGAATTTACCCAGAATAAATCCCAGAACCTTAGCAGGAACACTTACAGTAGAACAGAAGAAGATTGTGGAGTTAACCAGAGCCTTATCAATAGATCCCGACATACTGATTCTTGATGAAATTACAGCGGCTCTTTCATATAATACCAGAAAGATATTGTTTGATATTATTGATGAGCTAAAGGCTAAGGGTAAATCCATATTAATAGTAACTCATGATATTGAGGAATTGCTTGATTTAAGCGATGAAATCACCATTTTAAGAGACGGTGAGAAAGTAGCGACTAAAAGGGCCGATGAATTAACCGAATCCTCTCTGAAGAAGCTAATGGTAGGCAGAGAGATCGAAGGAGATTATTATCGCGCCGATAATGAAGATGATTATAAAGATGAAGTGGTTTTAAAAATAAATAATATTTCCGACGGAGAGAATTTCAACGAGGTATCGATTGACCTCCATAAGGGAGAAATAGTCGGTCTATGTGGTCTCAGTGATGCGGGGATTCATGAGGTTGCCGAAGCAGTCTTTGGTGTAAGACCAATAGTATCAGGTGAAATCACATTGGCTAACGGCAATAGAAAAATTGAATCAGCCTCCATAGCTATGGCATATGGTATGGGCTATGTTCCGAAGGATAGGGATAAGCAAGCATTAATGGTTAGTGACAGCATTGAAAATAACGTAACCCTGTCCATGCTTGATGATTTGAAGGGACCCTTAGGATTTATATCTCCCGGTAAGATAACGGATGTAGGTAAAAGAGTAATAAAGGATTACAAGGTAATCGCGGTGAATGAGAAGGTGCCTCTAGCTTCCCTTAGCGGAGGTAACCGACAGAAGGTTAATCTGGGAAGATGGCTACTTCAGAATAAGGATATTCTGATATTGGATTCACCTACCCGTGGCGTTGACGTCGGTGTTAAGGCTTATATATATGATATTATGAAGCAGCTTAAGAAAAAGGGTGTATCCATCCTGTTAGTTTCAGACGAGCTTCCGGAGGTAATAGGACTTTCAGATACGGTATATGTATTCAAAAACAGTAAAATCGAGAAAAAGTTCAGGCGTAGCGAAGAGTTGACTGAAGAAAAGATTATTGAGGTGATGCTATGATGAAAAGAAAAATAAATCTGGAATATGTTCTGCCCTTCGGGTTCCTACTTCTATTATTTATTATATTTTCAATTATTAACGGAAAGGCATTCTTTAGAATGCATAATATAAAGACTATTATTGATACCATGATACCCTTATGTATCGGGGGCTATGGTATGCTGTTTGTAATATCACAGGGCTCCATTGATATGTCAGCAGGCTCCAATTTGGCATTTTCCGCAACTCTTGGAGCAATACTGGCTTCAAAGCTTGGAAGTATTACCATCCTTCCTCTATGTATACTAATTGGAGCAGCCGTGGGATTTGTAAACGGTATATTGGTTAGTAGATTTAAGGTTTCCTCAATTATGGCGACATTAGCTCAGTTGATCGTTTTACGTTCCCTGGTTGTAGTATTAAGTAAGGGTAATGTTATATTCGTTCACCCATCAATATTAAAATTAAACAGATGGGGAGCTAAGGGTATAATATTTATCCTGGCTACGATAGTTGCCATATATCTTTTCCAGTATACGAAGCTTGGATTCAGTTCCAGGTCCGTAGGTGAAAATGAAATTGTATGTAACTATGTAGGTTTAAAAACCAAATGGATTAAGACCATAGCTTATATTATCGCAGGTGCCTTTGCGGGCCTTGCAGCTGTTCTCTCTGTTTCGAGAATCGGTGGTGTGGATCCAAATATGGGTCAGGCATTTGAGCTTCAGGTTATGCTGGCCGTGTTTGTAGGCGGTGTTCCGGTTAACGGAGGAAGCAAGAGTAGCATTGTTAAGATAATAATCGGTGCTTTGCTATTTAGTATATTACAAAGCGGTTTGGTTCTGTCTAATGCTAAATCAGAAACCGTAGAGTTAATCCAGGGCCTAATGCTAATTATAATGGTGGCTGCAATACTTAAAGCAAACAAGATGTCAACAGTAAAAACAATGAATGAATAAATAAAGGAGGTACATTATGTTTAATTCTAAGGAGTACAGATTGAAATTTACCGAAAAGGCTAAAAAGATTGTCGAGCAGATGAGCCTTGAGGAAAAGGTTTATCTGATGAGTGGAAGAATTTCATTGGAAGACGTGGGTGATGTTTTTAATCATCCGAGCGCCGACAATCATTATAATGTTTTTCCTTATCCGGCCGGCGGTAATGAAAGATTGGGTGTACCCGAGCTTAAATTCTGCGACGGACCAAGAGGAGTCGTATGCTATAGGGCAACCTGTTTCCCTGTAACCATGGCAAGAGGTGCCACTTTTGATACAGAGCTTGAGGAAGAAGTAGGTGAAGCAATTGCAAGAGAGATTCGTGCTTTTGGCGGAAACTATTATGGCGGAGTATGCATAAACCTTCCTTACAATCCGGGCTGGGGAAGAAGCCAGGAAGTATACGGTGAGGATACTTATCACTTAGGTGCTATGGGATCAGCTTTAGTAAAGGGTGTCCAGAAGCACAATGTAGTTGCATGCGTTAAGCACTATGCATTTAACAGCATGGAGGAAGGACGCTTTAAGGTAAGCGTAGATGCTTCCAAGAGAACTGAAAGAGAAGTATATCTTCGTCATTTTAAGGACTGTATCGAAGCAGGTGCTGCATCCGTCATGAGTGCATACAACAGATATAAAGGAACCTATTTAGGTGAGCATAAATATATGCTGCGCGATGTATTAAAGGGCGAGTGGGATTTCGACGGATTTGTTGTAAGTGACTTTATTTGGGGTACAAAGAGTACTGTAGATGCAGCCAATAACGGTCTTGATGTAGAGATGTGTAATACCTTCTACTATGGAGATAAGCTGGTGCAGGCTGTTAAGGAGAATAAGGTCGATGAATCCGTAATCGATGAAGCTGCACTTAGAATTGTAAGAACACTGATCGCGGCAGCAGAGGCAGAAGATCCTGAAACATACGAACATTCTGTAATCAGCTGTGGTGCACACATTGCACTTGCCAAGAAGGCAGCAGCTAAGGCTATGACATTGATTAAGAATGAGAATCAGGTATTACCTCTCAGTAAAAAGCTTGATAATATTCTTGTTCTTGGTAAATTGGCTAATGTAGAGAATATTGGTGATCATGGCTCCAGTAGAGTATTCCCTTATTATACAGTAACACCTCTTCAGGGAATCGTGGATATAGCCAAGGACAGTAAGGTAACATACTATTCAGGAGAGGATATTAATAAGGCGGCTGAAATGGCTAAGAATGCTGATGCGGTAATCATGGTTGTTGGTTATGACAATGATGATGAGGGTGAATTCCTGACAAATGAAGATTCATCCGTATTTGAAAGACGTATCGGTGGTGACAGAAGAAATCTTGGCTTACATCAGAACGAGGTCGACTTAATTAATGCCGTTGGTAAGGTTAACAAGAACAATGCCGTTGTATTAATCGGTGGTAATATGATACTTGTAGATAATTTCGAGGCTAATGCATCCTCTATTCTGATGGCATATTATCCCGGTATGGAGGGCGGTACTGTAATAGCCGAAACCTTATTCGGAGACAACAATCCGGGAGGTAAACTGCCGTTTGTACTTGTTAAGGATGCTAAGGATTTACCTGAGGTTGACTGGGACGCTGATGAAGTTGTCTATGATTACTATCATGGATATGCTAGGCTCGAGAAAAACAATGTTGCTCCATATGCACCATATGGCTTCGGTTTAAGCTACACAACCTTTGATATTAAGGATGCAGGCTGTAAGGTAGAAAATGATATGATTACTGCTCAGGTACAGGTAACAAACACAGGTGATATGGCCGGTGATGAGGTTATTCAACTGTATGTAGGCAAAGAGGACTCTGCCGTAGACAGACCTGTAAGAGAGCTTAAGGGCTTCACCCGTGTATCATTACAACCCGGTGAGACCAAGACAGTTACCGTTACAACACCTGTATCAAAGCTTGAATACTATTGCGATAATGATAATATGTGGAAGCTTGAAAAGGGTAAGTACCAAGCATATATCGGCAACGCATTAAGCGACGAGCATCTTACTAAGGTTGAATTTGAGGTATAATAGTTATTTTGTAATTATATAATGTAATATAAATTATGGGCATAAGCTTAATTCACCGGAGTGAAGAAGCTTATGCCCATTAATTTTGTTTATTAAATTGTATTTTTATGGTACTATTATATTATTATTTATGATTGGAGGTTTGTGATGTTTGAGAATAGTAAATACCTATTATCATTTACAATATCTTATGTTGTTACAGGAATAATAACTCTGGTTACAACGGTTACTCCAACTTATTATATATTACTAGTAATAATACCTGTCATTACATTAATTCTATATTATTTATATAAGAAGAATTTCTACATAAAGTTAGGCACCTATGCAGTCATATTAGTATGTGGTACCATCATGTGGTCCTCAGATTTTCTAAGAAAGCACATTGTTATTGACGAATACTCAATAACAGCCGCGGTGTTTTTTGTTCTTAATTTAGTCTTTGCCATCGTATTTCCTTATATTAAACCTAATGGATTTACAGGCATAAGGATACCCATCACATTAAACTATCCTGAAATATGGGAAAGAACTCACAAGGCGACTTCCGCATATGTATCAGGAACCTTAATACCTTTATTTCTGTTATTTTTCTACACTAACGGAGCTTTGAGGTTTGTTCTATGCCTTCTGTTAGTCGGTGTTCCTTTAATTATGGGTGCTTTCTATGCCAATATTATTGGTCGTCCGATAGTAAAGGAGGAAAGAGAAAGGGATGCCAATGATTTAAAGGAGCAAATCAGAAAAGAGGAGCATCCCAGAATTCCCAAATAATTAAATTTTCATACTAATCATCCGACAAGGATTTATATATTGCATCCGCAAGAGCATCCAGCTCATGTTCTCTATCTTCTTTTAGAGAAGATTTGATATCGATTGGTGTTCCCACAATCTCCATGTTCTTCATATTATTTACCATTTCAGTCATGACTTTAAGTGCAGCGGAAGACCATGTGTGATTTCCTATTAGAGATACCTTGCGGTTACTTATATTAAGCACCGAAAGTTCCCTTATAAGGGAATCCATTGGAAAATATAAATGTAAGTTGTAGGTTGGTGATGCAAATACGACATTACTGTATTTGAATATGTCAGATATTATATAGGAGGGATGCGTCTTAGACACATCATACATCCTCATATCCTTAACACCTCTTTGGGCAAGCTTTGATGCCAGAGCGTTTACGGCATTTTCAGTATTGCCGTACATGGATGCATAGGCTATAACAACGCCCTTCTTCTCAGGTAAATATCTGCTCCATATGTCATACTTATTAAGGATATACGAAATCATATCTCCCCGCCAGATGTGACCGTGGAGAGAACAGATCATATTAATCTTAAGTCCGTCAAGCTTTTTAAATAAAGCCTGTACCTGATTACCATACCTGCCTACTATATTGGTATAATAGCGTCTGGCCTCATCCAGATAATAACTGTCATATTCGACTTCGTCTGCGAATATATTGCCTGCTAAAGCTCCGAAGGCTCCGAATGCATCAGCTGAGAAAAGTATACCCTGTGTTACTTCATAGGTTACCATAACCTCAGGCCAGTGTACCATCGGGGCCATATAGAACCGCAGTACATGCTTGCCTAGGGAGATTTCTTCCCCTTCCTTAACCTCAAGAAAATTTTCTGATATATCCATGCTGTAATATTGATTGAAGAACTGTAAGGTCTTTGCGTTTCCTATTACACTTACACCGGGATAACGCCGCAGTATCTCCTCAATATTTGCACAGTGGTCCGGCTCCATGTGGTTTATTACAAGATAATCCAGTTCTCTGCCGTTAAGAGCATAGGTTATATTCTCCATGTATTCAGCGGTTATAGCGGCATCGACAGTATCCAACAGGGCTGTCTTCTCGTCGTTAATCAGATATGAGTTATACGAAACTCCATTAGTAAGAGGGAACATGTTCTCAAACCGCTCTATTCTTCTGTCATTTCCCCCTACCCAATAAATATTTTTTAAAATTTCATATGTGTTATTTATCTCAAAAACCTCCTCTTTGATTAGAATTTTTCAATAACTTATAACGGAGGTTTTACCTCCTCTTTGATTAGAATTTTTCAATAACTTATAACGGAGGTTTTACCTCCTAATCACTAAATAAGGAATGATTACTGTTTTCAATATACACCAATTTAACTGATTTATCAAGAACAAAAACACATATGAAAAAATTAAGGTAATTTTACTTTTATAAATTTTATTATAAAGTTGATATTTTTGGAAGGTATGTATATTATAGTTATAATAAATGCTTGAGTAAGTTAAAATGGTTTCTATGGATAATATAAAAAACCTTAGGAACTTGTTCTTATTAATATATTATTTTATAGATAATGGAGGAGGAGTTTTATGGACAGTAGCTTAGTTAATATGAGAAGGGATGCAATTATTAAAGGCAGAACCACGCTGGGTATTGAGCTGGGTTCAACAAGAATAAAGGCCGTACTGATGGACGAAAATTATAATGCAATAGCAACAGGTAAGCATGATTGGGAGAACCGTTATATTGATAATATATGGACATATACCTTGGAGGATATATGGGAAGGGGTACAAGGCAGCTATCATGATTTGGCAGAGGATGTTATGAGAGAGTATGGGGTTACTATTACCACCATAGGAGCTATAGGCTTTAGTGCCATGATGCATGGGTATATGGCTTTCAATAAGGAGGGTGAGCTGCTGGTTCCCTTTAGAACCTGGAGAAATACGATTACAGGACAGGCATCCGACATATTGACGGACTTATTTCAATATAATATACCCCAAAGATGGAGCATTGCTCATTTATATCAGGCTATTTTAAATAATGAAGAGCATGTGGCCGAGATTGATTATCTGATTACTCTTGAAGGCTATGTACACTGGAAGCTTACCGGACAGAGGGTTCTTGGTATTGGAGATGCCTCAGGAATGTTTCCTGTTGATACAAAGACCAAGGATTTTAATGAATATATGATTAATCAGTTTGATGAATTGGTTGCAGATAAAGGTCTTCCATGGAAGCTTCGTGATATTCTGCCAAAGGTTCTGGTTGCCGGTGAATATGCCGGAAAGCTTACAAGAGAAGGAGCAAAACTTCTTGATCCAAGTGGCAATTTAACGGCGGGAATACCTTTTTGTCCACCGGAGGGTGATGCAGGAACAGGCATGGTTGCTACAAACAGTGTTGCCATAAGAACCGGTAATGTGTCTGCGGGAACAAGTGTGTTTGCAATGGTTGTGCTTGAGCATGAGCTGAGTAAGGTTCATAAGGAGATTGACCTGGTAATGACGCCTGCCGGTGACCTGGTTGCGATGGTGCATAGTAATAACTGTACATCAGACTTAAATGCATGGGTATCAATATTCGGTGAATTTGCAGCCTCTATGAATATGGATGTAGATACTTCCGAGCTTTATTCCGTCTTATATAATAAGGCTCTGGAGGGGGATACCGATTGCGGAGGACTTCTTTCATACGGATATTATTCAGGAGAGCATATAACTAATTTTGAAGAAGGAAGACCTCTGTTTGTAAGAAGACCGGATGCCAGCTTTAATCTTGCTAATTTTATGAGAGTGCATCTGTATACATCACTAGGGGCCTTAAAGACCGGGCTGGATATATTATTTAAAGAAGAAAACGTGAAGGTTGATTGTGTTTTAGGACATGGTGGATTATTTAAGACTAAGGGAGTCGGACAGAGGATACTTGCCGCCGCCATGAACACACCGGTCTCGGTTATGGATACAGCCGGAGAAGGAGGAGCCTGGGGAATAGCGATTTTGGCAGATTACATGTTACATAAATCCCAGGATGAAACCCTGGATCATTATCTTTCAGAGAGAGTATTTGCTGATAAGGCAGATATACGTGTTGAACCTGATGAGAAGGATGTACAGGGCTTCGAGCAGTTTATGAAGCTATATAGGGCAGGACTTGCCATAGAAAGGGCAGCAGTTGAGGTATTATAATGTAATTTGGATTTGACGAGTTAATATTGAAGGTAGGTGCTATTATGTTAGAAAGGCTTAGGAATGAAGTATATGAAGCCAATATGGAGCTTCAAAGACGTGGTTTGATTATCTATACATGGGGAAATGTAAGCGGAATTGACAGAGAGAAGGGACTATTTGTCATAAAGCCAAGCGGTATCAGTTATGATGAACTTACTCCTAATGATATGGTAGTTATGGATATGTCCGGCAATAAAGTCTATGGACACTATAACCCATCATCTGACACGGCTACACATCTGGAGCTTTACCGGGCATTTTCCGAGATTGGCGGTATTGTGCATACCCATTCACCTACGGCAACGGCTTGGGCTCAGGCGGGAAGGTCAATACCCTGTTATGGGACAACTCATGCAGATTATTTTAACGGAGAAATACCCTGTACCAGAGGATTGACAGAGGACGAGGTTAAGGATGAGTATGAGAAGAATACAGGCTTGGTTATTATTGAAGCATTTCAGGACAAGAATCCGCTTCATGTTCCCGGTGTTCTGTGCAGAAATCATGGACCGTTTGCATGGGGTAAGGATGCCGCTGATGCTGTCCATAATGCCGTGGTTTTGGAAGAGATTGCGAAGATGAACCTTATAACAGAGCAGTTATGCGACAATATGGTTCCGGCACCAAAATATATACAGGATAAGCATTTTTTTAGAAAACATGGAGAAAATGCTTACTATGGACAAAACATATTAAAAAACTGATTGAAATGAATGAGAGCAGGTGAACACAGTGAAAAATATCTGGCATGATATTAGCCCTGAAAGAATTACACCAGAAGATTTTGTGGCGGTTGTGGAAATTTCAAAGGGAAGCAAAAAAAAGTATGAGCTCGATAAGGAGACAGGCTTGATTATTCTTGACCGTATCCTTTATACTTCTACTCATTATCCTGAAAACTATGGATTCATACCAAGAACCTACGGTGACGATAAGGACCCTTTAGATGTGCTGATAATATGCTCCGAAGTGCTTGAACCCCTATCGCTTGTACGATGTTATCCGATTGGTGCTATGAATATGATAGATAATGATATGAGAGACGAGAAAATAATTGCCATACCGTTTAACGACCCCAATTTCAATATTTATAAGAACATTAGTGAATTGCCACAGCATTTATTCAATGAAATGAAACATTTCTTCAGCGTATATAAGGAGCTGGAGCATAAAGAGACTGCCGTGGATGAATTCGGTGGTACAGAAATGGCATTGGACATAATTCGGTACTGTATTGATAATTATAATAAGCATTTCAAATAAAAACATATCGTAATTTATCAGAACGGGCTAAAAATCAGCCCGTTCTTTTTGGTACCTTTTTTGGTACCTGGTACACAAATAAAAAATAAAAAATTTGTGTACCAGGTACCAAAAAAAGGTGTTGACAAATTTTATATCATGATGTAGTATAGTAGTTAGTTAGTCAAGTAACTAACCAATAAACCAAAGGAGGGATTGGCTTGCTTATAAATTTTAATGATGAACGCCCAATATTTATTCAGATTGCAGAGGGTATAGAGGATGCCATTTTGTCCGGAGCCTTTAAAGAGGAAAGCCAGATTCCTTCTATAACAGAGCTTTCTGTTAACTACCGAATTAATCCGGCTACGGCGTTAAAGGGAATTAATCTATTGGTAGATGAAGGAATTATTTATAAGAAACGGGGGGTTGGAATGTTTGTTACACAAGGGGCTGTAAAACTGCTTAAGGGAAAGAGAAAAGAACAGTTTTTTGATAACTACGTTAAGAACTTGATTGAGGAGGCAATACGTTTGGATATCTCAAAGGAAGAGGTTATAAAACTTTTAGAAAGAGGGTATGAGTAATGAGTATTGAGATTAATAACATCAGTAAGAACTTTGGAAGCACCCGTGCTCTTGATGGAGTAAGCATTAATTTTGAGGAAAACAGAATCTACGGATTGCTTGGAAGAAACGGTGCAGGAAAAACCACATTGCTAAATATTATAACCAATCGTATTTTTTCAGATAGCGGCGAAGTTCTTGTGGACGGAATGCATGCAACGGAAAATGATAAGGCATTAAGCAGGATTTATATGATGGGTGAAAGGAACTATTATCCTGAGAACATGAAGATAAAGGATGTTTTTCGTTGGACGAAGGAATTTTATCCCGACTTCGATATGGAGTATGCTAATAAGTTGGCGGATATCTTTGAATTAGACTTAAAGAAAAATGTGAAATCCCTGTCCACAGGATATAATTCAATTTTTAAGGTCATCATAGCCCTATCTGTCAACACACCCTATGTTCTGTTGGATGAGCCGGTATTGGGGCTTGATGCAAATCACAGAGACATATTCTATAAGCTGCTTATAGAAAAGTACAGTAATTCTCCTGCCACCTATGTAATATCAACACACCTGATTGAAGAGGTATCCAATGTTATCGAGGATGTCATCATAATTAAGAAAGGTAAGATAATTAAGAACGAAACCAGAGAAGAGCTTATGTCGGTAGGCTATACCGTAACAGGCATGGCAAGCCTCGTAGATGAATATACCAGAGGAAAAGAGATAATAGGAACTGATTCTATAGGTGGTCTTAAGTCCGCATATATAATAGGAGAAGTAATCAGGAACGAGGTGCCTGAGGGGCTGGAAATCACTAAAATGGATCTGCAGAAGCTGTTCATACAGCTTACCAGTGCATAAAGGAGGGATTGTGATGAATATTAAAGCTGTAACCAAGTATCAAATAAATGAATATGTAAAATCAGTCAGGATATATTACCTGGTAATCTTACTCGTATGTTTATTCTTTGGAACTCTTACCATTATAAATTCCAATAGTACGTTTAGAACCGGAGGAGGACTCGAAGGCTCAACAATAATATTTTTGTTTATATTAGGTCTTAATTCCTTTAAAGAGTCATTTTTTATGATGCTTCAAAACGGAACCACAAGAAAGTCAATGTTTATCGGTAGATTGGCAACAATAGTAGGCACCGGGATAGTTATGGCATTGATTGACAGATTTCTGGTTAATATCGGGGGCTTGCTATATAATATCAGCGATCGCTTTTATATAATAGGATTACATGAAATGATATTTGATACAAGAGCAGAATCCCTGCATATTGTAATATTTAATCTCGAGGCTATACTTATAACAATGAGTGTATACATCACGGCTATGCTGGGAGGATACTTTATAACAACGGCATATTATAGAATGAATAAGATGTTAAAGATTGCAGTATCGATCAGTGTACCCACATCAATTTTTATTCTGTTGCCGATACTTGATTCAGCTGTATTTAAGGGGAAATTATCAGTATCAATAGGAAGGTTCATCAGTTATATTTTGGGCAACAGAACGGGAAATCCTTACATTTTACTGTTGACCTGTGTAGTGCTGATGGCTGTCTCTGTAGGACTGACCTGGCTGCTGATCAGAAAAGCCGTTGAGAAGAAATAATTGTCGTTTAGTTATTATTCGGAATTCTTATTTTGTTACCACTTGAAAATAAATTCTTAAACATATACAATAACATTGATTACGTTTATAGAATGAATGTTAGGGGAGATTGAAGTGGGGGAAATTATCATAGAAGAATCAAACCACAGAGCATTTGCTATATCCTTGGCAAATTTCTTCATGCTTGTGGCCTCCATAGCGATATTTATATATGGCTTTATAAAGGATAAAAAGCCTTATGTAATTATTGGAACTCTGGCGATAATAGTCTTTTTTGTGGGTTTTGGGTTAGCGGTTATACAGGCATTAAAGGAAAAGAAGCTGCTGATTATCACGATGGATGGTATAGATGACTGTTCATCTGCAGGTGGGGGCTTTGGATTTATACCTTACAGTGAAATTAAGGAATTTAAGATTATCCGTCAATACAATACTGAAACCATAGGAATTATCCTTGAGAACAGAAAGGATTTTATATCGAAATTGGCACACCCTAAATGGAAGCTGGCTAAAAGAAACTTAAATTTAAAGCAGCCTGCGATTCAGATTCATACAGAGCTTGCGAAGGATATGGATACTGAGGATATATTGACTCTTCTTCAAAAAAGATTGAGAGATTATAAAAGCTTATATGAATAGGTTAGGCAGTATGTCTATAAAAGAATAAAATAATCGGCAAAAAAACGGTTGTTTTATTAATTAACCTATGATAATATAATTACTTGTGATATGTTATACAAAATTCCTTGCTCTTTAAATGTGATAAGCTTACGTCTTTGAGCATTAGAAAAGGGCCAGAGACCAGAAGGAGGTGCAAAGCAACTATGAATCAATATGAATTAGCCTTAGTTGTTAATGCAAAAATCGAGGATGATGAGAGACTTGCAACCCTAGAGGCTGCAAAGGACCTAATTACCAGATTCGGTGGCACAGTTACCAATGTGGAAGACTGGGGCAAGAAAAAATTAGCCTATGAGATTCAGAAAATGAATGAAGGCTATTACTATTTCATCCAATTCGATGCTGATTCTAAAGTTCCTGTAGAGATCGAGCAGAGAGTTCGAATCATGGAAAAAGTAATCAGATATTTATGCATCAGAAAAGATGCCTAAGAGTACTACCTAAGGCAAATTAAAAAGGGAGGTAGTAACGAATGAATAAAGTGATATTAATGGGCCGTTTGACCAGAGATCCCATTGTGAGATATTCGCAGGGAGAGAGCTCGGTGGCAGTTGCCAGATATACATTAGCCGTAGACCGTAGGTTTAAAAGAGCTAATGATAACCAGGATGCTGACTTTATAAGCTGTGTTAGCTTTGGTAAGACAGCGGAGTTTGTTGAGAAATATTTCAGACAGGGTATGAAGATGGCTGCTGTCGGGCGTATTCAAACCGGTAGCTATACGAATAATGAGGGACAAAAAATATATACCACGGATGTGGTTGTAGAAGAAGTTGAATTTGCTGAAAGTAAAGCAAGTAATCCCGGTTCGGGTAATAATGATTATCAGGGAGATTTTGCACCGGAGCCAAGCTCAGCTATAGGCGATGGATTTATGAATATTCCGGATGGTATAGACGAGGAGCTACCGTTTAATTAGTTAGATATAACAATATAATATCGGATAAGGAGGTAATGGCATGCGGAATGACAAAGGAGATTCTCAGGTTAAGAGAAGAAACCTGGGCCGTAGAAGAAGGAAGATCTGTGTGTTCTGTGCCGATAAGAATTATACAGAGATTGATTATAAGGATGTAAATAAATTAAAGAGATATGTATCTGAAAGAGGAAAGATTCTTCCCAGAAGAATTACCGGAAACTGTGCAAAGCACCAGAGAGCTTTAACCGTTGCGGTTAAGCGCTCAAGACATATCGCTTTAATGCCTTATACAGTAGAGTAAATCTTACTATAAATAAAAGGATCCGATTTGGATCCTTTTTGCTTTGTAAATTTACTGACTTTGAGGCGAAGATTGTTTGATGCAGCACAAAATATAAAATCCTTTTTTCTTATATATAGGTGTGCAATTATTAAATATGGTTAACAGCTTGTCTATTGTGGTTTCCGCACCATGTTTTTTTTGTATGACTATAAACAGCTTTCCCTTATCATATAAGTGTTCAAAGGCTTCTTCATACATTTTATATAGTGTTTTTTTACCTGCATGAATGGGAGGGTTAGTAACAATATTATCAAACTTCTCTGTAATATTCGAAAAACTATCTGATTCAATTATTTTTGCAGTCACATTATTTAATCGGCAATTTTCTTTTGCACATTCTAATGCCCTTAAATTGCTGTCAGCCATAGTAACCTTTGATAAATTATTATGCTTGCTTAAAACTATTCCGATTATTCCATAACCGCATCCCAAATCCAATAAGGAGCCTTTTATCTCGGGCAGGTTATTCAGCAAAATATTCGTGGCATAGTCAACATGACCGGGTGAAAACATACCGCTGTTACTTACCAAAGTATAGCTTTGATCGTTAAATGTATAGGTGAAATTTATCTTATTTTCTTTTATTGTATAATCAGTCTTAAAATAATGTGACATCCCAAAACATTCTCCTTTTAATATATTCGTTGTGAATCATATCTGTTTTGACAAATCCGACCTTCTGTTTAGTGATATTATAGATGTATAAATGGAGTTTGGCAATAGAGTAATATTATTATAAACAAAACCTGAAAATAAAATAAGAACTTTAAATACTGACAAATTTATGTTACAATGTCCACGATAGGCGGAGCAACTACCCCCGCAAAAATCTCCAAAAGGAGTATTAACCATGGGTAAGAAAATGAGATTGAACAGTTCACTAAGATCATATCTTTTATGGCCGATTTATCTAACGGTTCTTTTACTGTCAATGAATCTTGTTATATATGTAATAGACAAGCAAGCCGGATATGTCATGTCGGGTTTTGTGGCGGTGTATTTTTTGCTTTCACTGGTAATCTTTTATTACAAATGGCACAATATAGCGACTGAGCTTGTCAGATACGCCATGGATTTCGCTCAGGTGCAGAAGCGCTTACTTAAGGAAATGGCTATTCCCTATGCACTTCTTGATGTGGATGGGAAGCTGCAATGGGGTAATAATGAATTCATAGATTTACTCCAGGGTAAAAAGGTAATAGGACGCTCCATATCCAGTATCTTTCCGGGATTGACTCCGGAGAGCCTTCCGAAGGCCGGGGCCGATGAAATGGCCCATATTACATTAAACAATCGTAATTATAAGGTTGTACTTCGAAAAATTATATCTCCGAATTTTGATGAGGATGCAAATTGGAGTTTCTATGAATCAGAGAATGCATGGGATACTAACAATGCCTTAATCGCAATGTTTTTGTTTGATGAGACAGAAATTATTGCTTTGCAAAAAGAAAATAAAGATCAGAAGCTGATTGTTGGATTATTATATATCGATAATTATGATGAAGCTTTAGACAGTATAGACGAAGTAAGACGATCCTTACTTACTGCTCTTGTAGACAGAAAAATAAATAAGTACATGCAGGGTATTGACGCAGTCATAAAGAAGCTGGAGAAGGATAAATTTATCTTTGTATTTCAACATAGATATCTTTCTGTCCTTCAAAGCACCAAATTCTCTCTTTTGGAGGAGGTCAGAAACGTCAATATCGGTAACGAAATGGCTGTAACCATAAGTATAGGCCTTGGAGTAAATGCAGACAGCTATATAACCGGATATGAATATGCCAGGGCAGCCATAGACCTTGCTTTGGGCAGAGGCGGAGACCAGGCCGTCGTTAAGGACAGGGATAAGATTTCTTACTATGGAGGAAAAAGCATTCAGGTAGAGAAAAGTACCAGGGTAAAGGCCAGGGTAAAGGCTCATGCATTCCGAGAGTTTGTTGAAGGTAAGGACAAGATTGTGGTAATGGGTCATGCTCTTGGAGACGTGGACTCCTTCGGAGCGGCAATCGGTGTCTATAGGATAGGAAAAACATTTAATAAGAAGGTCCACATAGTAATAAATGAAATAACTTCTTCATTGCGACCTATGATTAGCCGTTTTGTCGGTAATCCTGATTATGAGGAAGATCTTTTTCTTAATAATGAACAGGTAAAAGAGGTTTTTGATGTAAACACATTACTTGTGATTGTAGATGTCAACCGTCCAAGCCTATTGGAATGTGAAGAACTTCTTGATTATGCAAGAACAGTTATAATATTTGATCATCACAGACAGACAAACGAAGGAATTGAGAATGCGGCACTGTCTTATATAGAGCCTTTTGCATCCTCAACATGCGAGATGATAGCCGAAATTCTGCAATATACAGGCGGTAATCTTAAGTTACGGCCAATGGAAGCAGATGCTCTATATGCCGGTATTATGATTGATACGAACAATTTCCTTACAAAGTCAGGAGTTAGGACATTTGAAGCGGCTGCATACTTGCGGAGAAACGGTGCCGATGTAACAAGGCTTCGCAAATTCTTTAGGAGTGATATAACAGAATTTAAGATTAAGGCGGATGCTATCAGCTCTACCGAGGTATATCTGGACTACTACGCTATAGCAGTATGTGCCAGTGACGAGGTGGACAGCCCCACCATTATTGCGGCACAAGTGGCCAATGAACTGTTGAACATTGCTGATATGAAGGCATCATTTGTTCTTTCGGAGTTTAACAACAAGATTTATATAAGCGCAAGATCGATTGACGAGGTTAATGTGCAGCTGGTCATGGAAAGATTAGGCGGAGGAGGCCATCTTAGCGTGGCAGGAAGCCAGCTGGAGGGCTGTACAATTGAGGAAGCAGTAGCTATGCTTAAGGAGACACTCGATACCATGGTAAAAGAAGGAGACATCTGATATTAGAGAGGAGTTAACATATGGAAGTAATATTGACACAGGATGTTAAGAGTTTGGGTAAGAAGGGCGATATCGTAAAGGTAAGCGACGGATATGCAAGAAATTATATTTTACCCAAAAAGCTTGGTGTTGAAGCCACTAAGCAGAATTTATACGAATTGAAGCTTCAAAAGGATGCCGAGGAGAGAAGGCAGCAGGAAATTCTTGATGAAGCCAAAGCACTAGCAAAGAAAATGGAGGCTTCTACGGTTACATTAAAAATAAAGGTCGGCGAAGGAGGTAAGACCTTTGGTTCTATCTCTACTAAAGAGATTGCAGCGGCTCTAAAGGAGCAATCAGGTATTGAGTTGGACAGAAAGAAGATTCAGCTCTCAGAGCCGATTAAGAATCTAGGCACCTATAATGTTGGAGTAAAGCTACATCCTAATGTTACGGTAGATCTGAAGGTTGTGGTTGTAGCGGAGTAATGGCATTATTAGGCTTTATAGAGGGGGATTACTAATGGATGAGGCTTTTATTAAGAAAATACTTCCGCATAGTTTGGAGGCTGAACAGTCTGTAATCGGATCCATGATTATGGATAGAGATGCTATTCTTGTGGCCTCGGAGCTAATTAACAGTGGCGATTTTTATGAGCAGCAGCATGGTATTCTTTTTGATACAATGCTGGAATTATATAATGAGGGAAAGCCTGTGGATTTAGTAACCTTACAAAATCGGCTAAAGGAAAAGGATGTCCCTCCTCAAATCAGCAGTCTTGAATTTATAAGAGACCTGGTTTCTACAGTACCCACCTCTGCAAATGTGAAGTATTATGCTCAGATTGTAAAGGAAAAGTCAGTACTTAGAAGATTAATCAAGGTAACCGAGGAGACTGCCAACGATTGTTATCTTGATAAGGAAAAACTGGATGTAATTTTAGATAAAATCGAAAAAAATATTTTTAATATTGTACAAAACCGTGGAACTAAAGAGTTTACGGACATTAAAGATATTGTTCTCAGTTCGATAGACAGTATAGAGGCGGCTTCAAAGAATCATGGAAGTGTTACAGGCATAGCAACAGGCTTTTATGATTTAGACTATAAGACAGCAGGCTTACAGCCATCGGATTTAATATTGATAGCCGCAAGACCTTCTATGGGAAAGACGGCTTTTGCATTGAGTATAGCAGAATATGTGGCGTTAAAATCAAATATAACCACAGCGATTTTTAGCTTGGAAATGTCTCAGGACCAATTGGCAAAGCGTTTGTTATCGATGAATTCCAAGGTTGATTCACATAAAATCCGTACGGGTAATTTATCGGCCAATGAATGGGCCAGTCTGATGGAAAGTGCCAGAATATTAGGTAATTCCAGCTTAGTAATCGACGATACATCTTCCATATCGGTCAGTGAATTAAGGTCTAAATGCAGAAAGCTTAAGCTGGAAAGAAATCTGGGACTTGTTATTATAGACTATCTTCAGTTAATGTCCGGTAATAGAAGAGCAGAATCAAGACAACAGGAAATCTCTGAGATATCCCGTGCTCTAAAATCGTTGGCAAGAGAAATTAACGTGCCGGTTATTGCCTTGTCCCAATTAAGCCGTGCCGTCGAGCAACGACCGGACAAGAGGCCGATGCTATCAGATTTGAGGGAGTCAGGAGCTATTGAGCAGGATGCTGACGTTGTAATGTTTATCTATAGGGATGATTATTATAACCATGATACGCAGGAACCGGGAGTAACAGAGATTATTATCGGAAAGCAGCGTAACGGTCCTACAGGAACTATTAAGCTTGCTTGGCTTGCACAGTTCACCAAGTTTGCTAATCGTGATAACAGAACCTCATAATGATTATGATGATAACCATGGCTATTAATAATAATTATTAATGCAGTAAACATATATTCTTAAATATATATTCGTAGAATTGTAATTAATAATAGAATATTGTGTTGAAAAGAAGAGACTTCGGTGAAGTGTCTTCTTTTTATGTCGATAAGTTATATGGGAATATAAGGAAATGTTATTGCAATTGGTATTTGCTATGTTATAATGTAAAAAGTGGAAAATAATAACAATATTTCGAGGCTGATTGTATGGAGGATATGCGATGGAAGATGTTAGGTATATGATTTCAGAGGCTTCAAAAAGGGTTGGTGTAGAATCTCATACTCTCAGATATTGGGAGGAGGAGCTTGACCTGCCAATCGGCAGAAATGAAATGGGACATCGTTATTATAAGGACTCTGATATTGAACTGTTAAAGACAATAATGAAGTTAAAGGAGCAGGGCTTTCAACTGAAGGCGATAAAAATGCTTTTACCTAAGCTTAATCAACTGGACTCAATGGATAGTCATACTATGGTAAAGCTTAAGAATGAACTTAACGGAAAGGTGATTGAGATGTGGAAAGATGATAATGATAATACACAGGAGCAAGAAGAGAGGACAAGCCTAATTACAAGTGATAATAATCATGAAATAGATGCGAATCCACAGGATAAGATGGGACAGTTTAAGGCGATTATGAACCAAATAATCAAATCTGCGCTAAAAGAAAATAACACGGAATTATCAGGGGAAATCAGCTCGAATGTGACAGAAGCGGTAGTTAAGGAAATGAGCTTTTTAATGCGTCTACAGGAGGAAAAAGAGGAAGAGCGTTATAGAAAGTTTGACGCAACCTTGAGAGACTATCAAAGAAGCAGAATGCATACCGCGGCTACATATGATGGCAGAGGAAGAAAGAAATCAAAATTCTTCAAAAAGCATAGGGTCTATATATAAAAAGAAGAGCGTTGTCTATCCCCTGATATAACGGATAAGACAACTCTCTTCTTCTATAAATTACATTTAAATAATCTGCTTTCATACAGTATGTATGGTTATTAGCCCGAAATTGAACCGGTAGGACAAACATCTACACACGCCGCACAATCGATGCATGTATCAGGATCAATTTCGTACTTAGTAGCACCTTCTGAGATTGAGCCGGTAGGGCACTCATCAGCACAAGCACCACAGCTGATGCATTCGTCATTAATGGTGTAAGCCATAGTTCAGAACCTCCTTCGTATTAACAATCTATATTATTTTAATATAGGAATATAAAATATGCAAGTGCAAAACATTCTTGACGTGACAGTTTGAATAGAATATAATGTTGCCTAGGCTACGAAACTATAGCCGGATACAGTATATAATTGCTATATAAGCAAAAGCTAAGGAGGTATATTAATATGGCTACGATTACCAAAGACATGACGATTGCACAGGCAATTGCCATGGATCAGAATATTATTCCCGTATTACTCGAAATTGGAATGCACTGCTTGGGATGTCCTTCCGCACAGGGTGAGACATTGGAAGAAGCAGCTATGGTACATGGGTTGGATCCAGACGACCTAATGGACAGAATTTATGCTCAGATTGGCGAGTAAGTAAGCAAATCAATAGGGTCTGTTTCATTTATTATGAAACAGACCCTTGTTGTTTAGAAACATTAGGTTTCGTTTTTACATGACAGACAAGATTTGTAGAGCTTGATCCTTAACAATAACATCATAGTGTTCGTCGAAGTAAACCTGTGTTGCATAAGTGGAACGTTCCGGTTTACCGTATTCGGAAATAATATTACTGATTTTATTGAATTCCTCCGGCGTATGCTTTGAGATACTAATGACTAAGTAATAGGTAGATGTTACCGGGTCCTTATATAATGTATTGCTTCCGTTATAAATCCCAAGCAGTATACCTGCTAATGCAGTAACCTCGCTAAGGGAACGGAAAGAAAAGACCTTGGTCAGGTTGACAGGTATCTTAACTATCGACTTGTCATCAGCACTGGAATCAGAGATTTCAATTTCCTTTGAATTGTCATCTATATCATCTGAAAAGTCATCAAAGTGTTCAAATGTATTAATTACTTCATCCGCATAAGCGTCGTCATCATCAGATTTATCAGATAAATCATGGGTACTGAAGGAGGAAAATTTAGAGAAACGGGTATCCAGTTCGTCAGGATCCTCCACCTTTGTTATAACAAGTATCAAGCATTCTGTTGATACAGGAATAGCTTCAATCATTAACGGAATATCATCTACTTCAAAACCAAACTCATAAAAGGCCTGCTGAATCATATCTCGGAACAATGCTTTGGCTTTCTCTGTACCATAGGCCAGTTCACTGATTTTTAGTTCTCTGTCTATCAAGTCACTCTTGTTCAAGGTACATCTAATCTGGTTGTCACTTATTTTTTCTATCTTCATAGAGTACACCCCTTTCTGAAATAACAGGAACTGATCTCTTAGTTACAACTAAAATCAACCATTGGTGTAAAAAGAGTATAAGTTAAAAAGGAAGTAAAGTCAATACGCCAAGTTATGAAATTTGTGTTAATAAAACATTCAAAGTAAACATAAAATTTGTACTTGGTGTAGTCAAATTGTATATTAAACTGAAAAAAATTTGTTGTTTTGTATACTCAAAAGAGCTTGAAAAACTTACATAATTTGGGTATAATAAGGTCGGATGGTCCATTATTATAGTTTGCTGATAGGAAAGGAGTGTATGCCACAGGAAATATGGTTTGACAAATACCGCATCATTAAACTTCTTGGCCAAGGAGGCACCGCTGAGGTTTATCTGGCAGAACATATCAAATTAAATTCACTTCGTGCTATAAAACATATCTCCAAACATCATCCCTTATACAAGCTACAGCTTAAGGAAGCACATATTCTTAAAGACTTAAAGCATCCATGTATTCCTATAGTTTATGATATTGAAGAAGATGAAGATGGTTCCTATATTATTGAACAATATCTTGAAGGAATAACCCTTAAAGAGTATGTTTCTGAAAGAAATCATCTCAGTGAAGATATCATAATTCATTTCGCTATTCAGCTCTGTAATTTAATCAGATTTCTCCATAGTGTAAACAGACCGGTGTTATATCTTGATCTGAAGCCTGAAAATATTATAGTGACCGACAGGACGATTAAGCTTATTGACTTTGGAAGCGCTATGTTTCGGGACGAAGCAGATAAAAATGCTGAGTATTATGGTACAAGAGGATATGCTGCCCCTGAATTATATAATAATGTTATTATTGATGAAAGATGTGATGTATACGGTATTGGAATGTTAATGTATTATATGATTACGGGTAAAGCATTGAGCTCTGTCGGAGAAAAAACCGAGCATATTGATTTTAGCAATTGTTGTTCAAAAAAGCTTAAGAGAATTATCAGTCGGTGCCTAAGGTACGATCCTACACAAAGGTATGCTTCTGTATCCCGATTAGAACATCATTTATCAGCAATCATAAATAAAAAGCCATGTTTAAAGCATGGACCATCCGTTGAAATAGGAATTGCAGGAGCACAGTCCAGAATTGGCACAACTCATATGTCAATCAGACTTGGCAGCTATTTTATCCGTCAGAATATTGAGTGCATTATTATAGAGAATAATAATAGCAGATGCTTACGGCGAATAAGGGATAGATATTATGGTCTGCACAACGAAGAGGGCATAATAACGGTGAGCGGTATACCTATGGTTGATGCAAAAGATGGACTGATGACAGATCTGTCTCAATATAATGTGGTTATCAGAGATTATGGGTGTCTGAATAAAACCAACAGAGAACTGTTTTTACAATCCGGGGTAAAGATTCTTATACTTGGGGCAAAGGATTGGGAGTTGGGTTTCTCTGAGGAAGCATTGGAATTGGTATCAGAATATAAGGATATTATCTTTCTGTTTAACTTCGTAGACGGCAAGCAATATAGAGAGATAATAAAAAGTATGTCATTTGGTAATTGCCTTAGAATTCCCTATGAGCCCGACCCCTTCGCCGTATCAAAGGATAAAAACAGTCAGGAATTCTTTCGGGAGTTGGCACTGCTATGTAATGAATAAAGGAGTGATTGCTTGAAGAGAAAGCCAATTCTACAAAAATGGCTATCAGCAAGAGCCGGCTATGAAGGAAAGAGAACGATAGGACTAATAGGAATAAATCGAGGTGTTGGTGTAACATATACAGGTATGCTTATGGCTCATTTCTTTGGAAACGAGAATAAGATCAGGACAGCTTATCTGGAATGTAATAACCATATGGACTTTGCCAGGCTTCAGGAGGCTTATGAATGGAGCCATGAGGATGAGAGTTCCTTTAGTCTCGATAGAGTGACCTATTATAAGCAAGTGAGAAAGAGCTTAATTCCTGAAATTCTAAACTATGATCATGATTGCTATATTTTAGATTTTGGAACGGATTTTAATGACTCTATGGAAGAATTTATTCGATGTGAATATAAAATTATTATTGGAGATTCTGCCATTTGGAATCAAAATAGAATGATATCATTTCTAAGATCCATAGAGAACATGAAAGGAGTTAAGCAATGGATTCATATGATCCCCTTTGCTGACAAAAGGACTATAGGCGGCATGAGGAAAGAGGCAGACAGATTCTTTATCGGCATTCCTTTTGAGCCGAATCCTACATTACTATCAAAAGAGACCCATAAAATATTCAGTCATATGTTTAAGTCTAATCAAATACGAAGCCATACGGTGTACCATGGATAAGTATAGCATATCACAAATACCTTCTTATCCGATATAAAGAAGATTACATGCACCTCACTAACCCATATGGTCGGTTTTTGATGAATATGTATTAAGCTGTATTACATGTATATACCTCATGGATTACTAAGGCGTAACCGGACTTAAAAGCCCTCTATACTTTATTGGTCCAAAATTAGTAACTGCCATGTAATCAGGTATATTATATTCTAAATTGTTTGGGGAAGCGCCTTAAGAATAATTAAGATAGATATGGATATCTTAGATTCTTAAGGCGTATATTATGCCTCTATCATACAAATTAAGTCGAAAATTAGTAATGACGATTGTCTAAAAAAGTGCTATAATGGGATTGGAGTTTTATCGGCGAGTTATCAATAACTGCTGATAGCATACAATTGGAGGATGACATGGATAAAAAGATAAAAATCGCAATCGTGGGTATAGCTGTCGCAGTCTTAATCTTGGTTATAGGAATAGGTGTTTATTTGGTTAAGAAAATGACACCCAGTGACGAGGTTATGCTTCTTACCGAATATTATCATGTGGAGGATTCCGAGGTAATGATTATTCTTCAGGATGAAATATATGATAAGTCGGGAATCATGTCTGATGGAACGGTGTATATAGATTTTGATACTGCAACAAGGGAATTCAATCATAGATTATATTGGGATAAAAATGAGAATATTTTGACCTATACTACTCCAACAGAGATTATTCAAGCCGAACCGGTAAGTAACAAATATTCAGTAACTAAAAGTATGATAAAGACGGAGGCGGTTTCCGAGTATCCCATTCTGAAGCTGTATGGGGATAAGGTATATATTGCCTTGGATTTTATAGAAAAATACTCTGATATGAGATATCGCTTTTATGTAGAGCCCAATCGTGTAGTGATTGATTATAAATGGGGAGAGTATCTGTTTACCGATGTTACCAAGACCACGCAGTTAAGGTCAGGCCCCGATATTAAGAGTCCTGTATTGGTACAGCTTCCGGTCGGGGAAGAGCTTATGTATGTTACTAAGGAAGAAGCACCTAAGAAGGGCTTTGCCAAGGTAATGACGAAGGACGGGGTTATTGGATATGTCAGGGAGAAGCATGTAAAGACCTCATATTATAAAGAGATAAAAAGCACCTTTAAGGCTCCTGAATATACAGCACAGACCAGGGCGGATAAAATAAATCTGGTATTCCATCAGATATTTAATAAGGATGCTGCCGAGAAGCTTGAAGAATTAATCAGTCAGACTAAGGGAGTGAATGTAGTATCTCCCACATGGTTTAGTATAGACGATGTAAATGGTACAATGACTTCTCTGGCAAGTCAGGAATATGTGGATAAGGCGAAGTCTCTCGGCTTGGAGGTATGGGCGCTGATAGATGATTTTAATCCCGAGGTAGATATGTATGAGTTGCTGTCACATACATCCCGTAGGGAGAACCTTTCCAATGGCTTAGTTGAGGCGGCAATACAATACAAAATCAACGGAATCAATATTGATTTTGAAAAGATTCCGTCTAATGCAGGAGAACACTTTATTCAGTTCTTGCGTGAGCTTTCTGTAAAATGTAGGAATAACGGTATTGTCTTATCGGTAGATAATTATGTACCGGCTCCGTATAATAAATATTATGACAGGAAGGAACAGGGCAGTATTGTCGATTATATTATAGTTATGGCATATGATGAATACCATGCGGGTTCGGATGTTGCCGGTCCTGTGGCGTCTATAGGATTTGTTAAGGATGCCATAAGAAACACACTGGAGGAAGTTCCTAAGGAAAAGACGATAATAGCAATCCCATTCTATTCGAGGCTATGGAAGGAGACTGAGGATGGTGATGTGACCAGTGAAAGTCTTTCTATGACTCCTGCAAGAAATGTGTTCACAGACAATGGCTTGGAGCCTGAGTGGAATGATACTTATGGAAGCTATTACGGCGAATACGAAAAGGATAACGCACACTATAAAATATGGTTAGAGGATGCCAGGTCTATAGAAGAAAAAATGAAGGTCATATACGAGGCTGATGTGGCGGGCGTAGGTGCATGGAAGCTTGGTCTGGAGAAAGAAGAAATCTGGAATGTCATAATACGTTATATTAACTGAGTATATAATGAGTATATAAGTATTTATCAATAATCAAAACATTAGGGATGACTGCTGTTATGGCTTTATAGCTTAACTGCAGTCATAATTTATCCGTACCAGATTCTCTGTATGACAAGCTTAATGGTATATATACTTGGGGCATATATATAAGAATAGAATAGGTGGCCCGATTTTCTCATAAGATATATGGAAATCTGTATGGGAAGTAAGGCAATATGAAGAGAAAATATTTTAGTATCATTTTTTTGATTCTACTGGTCATTGCAAGAGCTCTAAGTTCCGAGCAATCCGTTAAGGTGATGAGAAATTTATTTGCAGAGGGTAATACCAATGAGAAAAAAGCAGGCATAACCATAGTGATTGATCCCGGGCATGGGGGCAGAGATCCCGGGAAAGTAGGCGTCAATAATGCATTAGAGAAGGATATTAATCTGGCAGTCGCTCTGCGTCTGAAAAATCTTTTGGAACAAAATGATATTAAAGTGATAATGACGAGAACAGAGGATGAGGGCTTATATTCAGAATCGGACTCTAATAAAAAAAGAGCAGATCTTAACAACAGAATAGAAATAATTAATTCAAGCGATGTATTGATTGCGGTCAGCATACATCAGAACAGCTTTAGTCAGGAATACGTTAAGGGAGCACAGGTCTTTTATCATGCTCAGTCAGAGCAGGGAAGAATACTAGCCGAAACCATACAGGAGCAGCTTAAAGAAACCATTAAGGACGGAAACCACAGAAAGGCAAAGTCAAATAGCAGCTATTATATGCTAAAGCATACAGACCGCCCTTTAGTAATTGTTGAATGCGGTTATTTAAGCAATTACACAGAGGCAAATCTTCTAACTGATGAAGAGTATCAGGAGAAAATGGCATGGGCAATTCATTTGGGCATAATGAAGTATTTGAACCAGAGTGTGGATAAAAATTGATATACATGATATAATCGCAGTTAAGCAGATAAAAATCCACTTAGGATTTTCCTTTAGATAATAGGAGAACACAATAGAATGAACACAATCATTATACAAGCAGATAACGGCACATTAAAGGAAGATGATATAAAAACTGCCGTCAGCATATTAAAGAACGGAGGCTTAGTCGCATTTCCCACCGAGACAGTATATGGCCTAGGTGCGGATGCCCTAAATCCCAAAGCATCTGAAAAAATTTATAAGGCAAAAGGAAGACCGTCAGATAATCCACTGATAGTCCATATATCGGACATTAAGAATATTGAGCAAATTGCAAGAGATGTTTCTATGAAGGCATATGAGTTGGCTAAGGTTTTTTGGCCGGGTCCCTTGACTATGATACTCAATAAGAAGGACATCGTGCCCTATAGTACAACAGGGGGGCTCGATACGGTGGCGATTAGACTTCCGGCAAATAAAATTGCAAAGGATATAATATCCCGTTTTGGAGGATATGTTGCTGCACCGAGCGCAAATGTCTCCGGAAAACCAAGTCCAACGAAAGCAGAGCATGTTATAGAAGATTTAATGGGTAAGGTGGATATGATTATTGACGGAGGAAAATCCACTTTAGGGTTAGAATCGACCATAATTGATTTGACCTCAACAATTCCAATGATATTGAGACCGGGCTGTATCACTAAGACGATGCTGGAAAATGTCATAGGTGATGTCCGATATGATAAGGCTATTCTTGAAAATCATGATGATAAGGACGTAATTCCCAAAGCACCGGGGATGAAATATCGTCATTATGCTCCCGAGGGTTGCTTGACAATATATGAAGGAGATATGCTTCCCGTGGCGGAAGCTATCAATAAAAAGGCAATGGAATATACCCTGGAAGGTAGAAGTGTAGGTATAATTGCTACGGAGGAGACAAAGAACCTGTATAAGCATGGAGATATAAAAAGTATCGGTTCAAGAAAGGATGAGGATTCCATAGCGGCAGGACTTTATTCAGTATTAAGATATTTTGATAATGTTCATACAGAATATATATTTTCTGAAAGCTTTGTTAATGGAGATTTAGGACAGGCTATTATGAACCGGTTATTAAAGGCAGCAGGCTACAGGGTTGTTAAGGTAGACAAAGACATGCAAGGAGGTTAAAGACAAAATGGCTAAATACAATAATTTGATATTTGTGTGTACCGGAAATACATGTAGAAGTCCCATGGCTGAAACGATTTATAAGAGTCTTGACCGGGAAAGTGATATAAATGTATCATCCAGAGGGCTTGTGGTATTATTTAGAGAGCCTATAAATCCTAAGGCAGAGATAGTATTAAGAAAGCACGATTTGGAGATAAGTAATCATATATCAAAAGGCCTAAAGGAATCGGATATTAATGATAATACATTGATACTTACAATGACGAAGACTCATAAAGCTAAAATAATGGAATCTTATCCAAATGCCAAGCATGTATATACTATAAAGGAGTTTACCGGTGAAGAGGGAGACGTAGTAGATCCATATGGAGGCTCATTGGTGGAGTATGAGGAGTGCTACATCGAACTGGCCAGACTGGTAAAAAAGACAATATATAAAATTAATGAGGAGAATGAAAAGGAGAGCTTATGAAGATAGGAATAGGAAACGACCATACAGGATATGAGTTAAAAATGGAGATAATTAAATACTTAAAGAAAAAAGGAATAGAATATAAGGATTTTGGAAGTGAAAAGGTGGATACCAGTGATTACCCTCTATATGCCAAGGCAGTCGCAAGAGCAGTTCAGAAAAAAGAATGTGACTTTGGAATATTGATATGCGGAACGGGTATAGGAATATCAATCGCAGCCAATAAGATGAAAGGAATTCGTGCAGCCCTATGTCATGACTGCTTTAGTGCGGAAGCAACCAGGCTACATAATGATGCCAACATATTGGCTATGGGTGCAAGAGTTATTGGTCCGGGATTAGCCGTAAAAATCGTAGACACATTTATTAACACAGAATTTTCAGGGAATGAAAGACATATAAGAAGGGTTCAGATGATAGAGGAAGAATAGGCGATTTCCGCCTGATTTATCGGAGTCTGTAGCTTTTTAAATTCACCGCGGTAAATAAGCTTCAGCAGGCTGTCAAGGGTTCGAAGAGCGTACTTGGCTTCTTCGACTGTAATCAGGTTGAGATCCAAGGCATCCGCCAGCTCATCCGTATCCATAATCAGTATACTGCCGTCCTTGCGTATAACAACATCGATTAGCAAATCCTCAAATATTATACTGTTAGGATTTGCCCCCTGCTTATGCTGGATTATATCGCAGTACCAGTGGAGAAATTTATTTTTCTTATCGTAAATCTTGCTGACCTTAATTCCCATGTCTATATAATATGCCGAGACACCACCAGACATGTTCGTTTTTGGCCGGAGGGGTCTCCATTTTGTTATTATCAGATTATTCTCTAAGACTAGGATTATGTCATCCTGTAAGTGGATAAGTTCATTGGGAATAAACCTTTTTTTATATAGAGAAAGCTTATTCATGCAGGGACCTCCCTTTACTTGGACCGCATTTTAGTTCTTATTGTGAACAGTATAGCATGAAAATGTCGTCAGGTATAGCAAAATAAGTATATGAGGCACCTTTTTTGGGAATACTAATATGTACATTAAAAGTAATCCTAAAATGGGGGTGAACAAATTGGAAAGACTGAGTCGTTTTATTGATTCTTTACAACGTATTTTTTCATTACGTAGAACCAAAATAACTTTATATATAGCAGCTGTACTTTGGATTGCGGTATTAACACAGATTGTAATGAACAAGGCATTTTTTAAGGATTTTGAGATTGCAGAGGCATTTGTGAAAACAAATACAGAGGATTTAGAATGTAGCTTGGAGATTGTGGCAAAGCACAACAAGGATTTTTTAAGCGAGACTGATAAGAAGGATATTTTACATCATATAGCTGATTCCATAGGACTTAGTATTGATACGGATATTGCAATAAACAGAGAGGATGAAAGGACAGAATATGTATATCACAAGCCGGCAAAAATGGCAGAGACGACTCTGAAGATTGTGAGTCTGGAGCAGGAAGTCGATTCTAAAACTCAGTTGAAGCATTATATTATAGTCAGACTGAATATCAGGAAATCAATAAGAAGCATAGAAAAATATAGGAGTCGTATTGAGAAATCCTTGGATGATTTAGGTATAGCAGAAAGACAGGTCACGATGATATACGAAGGCATGGTTATAGGACGGATGACCGATGAAGACAAGGAGAATCTGGCACAACTTCTGGTAAAGGAATTACAGGGTGAGGTGGCTTTTGATTATCGACAGGGAGACAGCTATACCACATATGCCTATACGGGTCTAATTAATGATTATATAGAAACCGTAGGATGTAAAATCAACATACAGATTGCAATAACGGATGATGAACAGTTGGGAAGGACAAAGATATATTTGGCATCCCCGGCTATTAATCAAAGTTGGTAGCAGACTATTGCAAAAAAATAGGAAGCCTATAAATCTATAAAAGGCTTCCTATTTAAGTACATTCCAACACACTGCTGCACCGGTTAATACCAGACTAGAACCAGCGTCGCCTTCTGCGATAGCGTCTTCTTCTGTTAAGAAATTCATTCAGTAATATTATACTTACCAAATCTCTTACTATATTCTGACGCCTACCCGGTGCTGAATAAAAGCTATAGGCTTCAACCCTGGGCATATCATCCATGTCTCTGATTCTGTCTATTATTCGGTCGATTATTCTGTCTAAGGATACCTTATCAGGGTATTCATCAAACATTATACTTCCGTCATATTCAAGCTTATCACATTCATCATCTATTTCGCTTTGTATTCGTCTTGCAATGTTTGGATAAAGACGTTTAAAGTAATCCAAATCACGGTCCATATCCTCACAGTTATCATAACCGTAGAGAGGATAGAGCGGAACTCCCATTGGTGTATTAAACGGTGTGTTACCGGGCATGGTGCCGTTCATAGGAGTGCCCGGAGTTCTGGGCATAGTACCATTCATAGGCGTTCCTGTTCCAGGAGTGGTTCGCCTGTTCATAGGACTGCCGGCAGGAGGTGTGATTCCCCTGTTCATAGGAGTACCGGCAGGAGGAGTGGTTCCTCTGTTCATAGGAGTACCGGAATTCGGAGGTGTCCCTCTATCCATAGGCATACCAGTACCGGGAGTACCGACAGGAGGGGCGGGAGTCCTGTTATCATTAATTTGTCTTCTATTTGTAGTGTCCGGAGTTGTGGTACCGGTACCCGGACTTGAGATGCGGCGAGGTGTAGTAGTATTTGATGAATTAGCTTCATCTTTCATCTGCACATTGATTTTTTCATCACACTCGGATTTGTTCGTAGGGTTTGATCTTTGCATTTTATGTGCTCCTAAGCTTTTTTATAATTAATATATGCAAACATATAACGATTGTGAAGTTTATGAAGCATGATAATATTAAGAAGATAAAAGCATGAAAAAAGCACCAAAAATATAAAAAGTATAACACACAACTCAATTAAATTATGCTATAATGTTCACGATAAGCAGATAAGTCTGTGATAAATGACTGATTAATATTAGTGCAACGGATCAGCGCAGCTGAACATTTAAATAAAATTGCTTCGTAAGGAAGGATAATAATTTGTTAAAGCAGGTATATCGTATTATTATTTTAATAATCGTATTTGTTGCCTCTCTTTATTTTTTTAGTAAAGACATTAAGGAAGTGGTTTTCAACATAGATAATACCACGGAAATGGAGAAGGCTTCATTTCCATTGATTACATTAATGACAGAGGAAAAAATCATCAACCTTCTTCACGGTTATAGCAGCAATCTTGATGCCAATGCAATCAGAGAAGCATTAACGCCGATTGGTCCCGACAGAGCATATGAGGTCATAATTGATGAGAAGGAATATGATATTAAGAAATTGAATTTTGAAATTCGAGAGTTTGTTCAGAACGAACTGATAGAAAAGGGCTCTGTCAGCGTGTTTTCCGAGGATGGAGATTTAAAGATAGCAAAGATACATCTTAGCTCAGATCTAATGACTGACAGGGAGTACGCAGTTAAAATCACTCTAATAACCAGTGAAAGCCGTAAAATGTACTTTTATCACCGCATTAAGATATCCGAGAAAACCAATCTGGCTGAAAAATTTGATTTTGTGATGGATTTTCATGAAGCAATAAAGGATAAGAAGAAGGCGGAGGAATATACTAAGTTTCTTGAGCCCGACGGTAAGAAAGATAATACGACATTTGCGGAGGTTAATATTCATTCCAGCTTTGATTTGATAACCTGGGGAAGTCTAAATCCCGAATTTGTAACGGAAGTAATTCCTACAGTTGTTGAAAATTATTCTGATATAGCATCATTTGTGCTGGAATACATCATAAAAGCCAATGTTTCAGGTATTCCCGAGTTATATCGGGTGAAGGAATATTATAGAGTCAGATATTCGCCTACCAGGATGTATTTGCTGAATTATGAACGGCGAATGGAGACCTTATTTGACATAGAGCTTGCAAGTGTATCGAAGAGTCAGTTAAAAATAGGAATTACCAATGAGCCGGATATTCCATATATATCGAGTTCCGATAAGAAAAAATTCGCATTTGTCAGAAACCGTGAGCTATGGTTCTATAATCTCGAGGATAATGAAATCGTCAGAGTCTTTTCATTCCGACAAGAAGAGACAGATTATATAAGAGATATATACGACCAGCATGATATCAAAATACTGAATATGGATGCAGAAGGAAATGTTGATTTCCTGGTTTATGGCTACATGAACCGTGGACAATATGAGGGAAGAGTAGCCTTGATTTTATATGAATATAATAGGATTGATGGGCGAATAGAGGAAAAGGTATATATTCCGGTGGAGGAGCCTTATCAAACCTTGAAGGAAAACCTAGGGGAGTTCGCTTATATTAATTCCTTGGATGTTTTTTATTTTCATATATATAATAGTATATATGCATACGATTTGATTACTAAGCAGTTGACTGAGCTGGCTGATAATATCGACAGAGATGATGTTGTGGCCTTTTATGAGGAAGGGTATGTGGCATGGCAGGAAAGCTCCGATCCATGGGAGGCTGACAATATTATAATTATGGATATTGAATCCGGCGACATTCAAAAGATAAATGCCCATAAGGGATATAAAATACTGTTGTTGGATAAGATAGAATCGAACTTAATTTATGGATATGCATCCGAGAATGATATTACTGTTTTAATAGATGGAGCCATGGTAGCTCCCATAAGCAGAATTGAGATTGCAACCACCGGAATGGATGTTTTAAAGAGTTATTATAAGGATGGTTACTTAATTACAGGTGTAGAGGTAAATGAAAATACTATTGACCTGTTTAGAGCGACCGAACAAAGAATCAACGGCAGAAAAATATTTATGTCCGTAGACGGTGATTATATCATGAATCAGAGTGTCGAGAAAAAACCTTATCTTAATGTAGCATTAAGAATTACAGAGGCGGCACTAACAGAGTATTATATTGAGCTTCCTTCGGGATTTGTTATGGAAAAGATACCTGATATACTTTATACAGTGAATAAGGTTATTTCCGAGGACCCGACATTACGGTTGCCCACTAAGACGGAGGAGGAAGATGCTCATAATCACGTTAAATATTACACCCATGTTTTAGGCGAGCTGGAGGGCTCATATGATGAAGCGGCAGATGCCATTGCTACTGCAGACAAAGGTGTCGGAGTAGTATTAAGTGATAATAATCATATTGTTTGGGAGCGGGGTGTTAAGGCGAATAAAAGCATCATATCGGGATTTGAGACAATGGATATATCTGCTTCCCAGAGCTCTGTTGAAGCCTGTATTAAGCTGTTGGCACGACACGTGGGTAAGAGTATTGATAATATGACATTTGATTTAAGCAGTATGTCTATTTATGAAATACTGGCAGAGCATGTTACCGAGACCCCGATTCGACTTACAGGGGCAACCCTGGATCAGGTTTTATATTATGTATCCAAAGGTAAGCCGATAATTGCTATGACAGGACATAGTGATGCGGTGCTTATATATGGATATGACACCTATAATATATTTATGGTTGACCCCGCTAAAGGAAAGACAGTTAAGCTGGGTATACAAGACAGTACTGAGTTGTTTGAAAAGGCAGGAAACATATTTATTTCCTATCTATCTCAATAAACATAAAAAGGAGACAAAAAAATGGATGAAAGAATTAAAACATTAGCACATAATCTGGTAAACTTTTCTATGGAAGTAAAGGAAGGAGACAAGGTATACGTACATCATATCGGAGAGTCAACAGAGGGCTTAGCGAGACAGATTGTCAAGGAAGTAT
>JAAYTK010000048.1 GCA_012523775.1 Clostridiales bacterium
AGTTATACTTCATGATGGCGAAGCCTACGCGACTGAATGACCGAAGGTCATGAGGTGCGCGGTAGGTCTCAGTTATACTTCATGATGGCGAAGCCTACGCGACTGAATGACCGAAGGTCATGAGGTGCGCGGTAGGTCTCAGTTTTTAATCTTCGGTATAGGCATACGAAACAGGATATGTGCCAAAGGCTTCCACTTAAATGGAAACAGTGGCCATGTATAACGTTTGCCATATTTAAATGACCTAGAGGTAAACGTAATAATAAATATTATGAGCAGGCTTCCGACAAAGCCCCATATCCCCAAAATACCGGTTGTTATCAACAGAAGCAGACGAAAGATTCGGATAGCCAATGCGAACTCCAGGCTTGGGGTTGCAAAGGTACCGACAGCGGCAAGGGCGATATAGAGAACCGTCTCAGGTACGAATATTCCAACCTTAACGGCCAGATCGCTTAGGATTAAACCGCCGATAATACCCAAGGAGGTGTTAAGAGCACTTGGCGTATGAATAGAGGACAGCCTAAGAATATCCAAACCAAATTCCAATAATAACAACTGAATGAATAAGGGGATGGTTGATTCCTCCTTAGGACCAAGAAACTGCAGAAACTCCGGAAGGAGTTCTTTGTTTTGCACCAATAAAAGCCAAAGAGGCGGAAGAAGCAGGGCAGACAGCATTCCAAGAAAACGGATCCACCTGTAATAGCTGCCCACAAGTATATTCTGATAGTAATCTTCGGCATGCTGAGTAAAATGAAACATAGTGACCGGCAGCAACATTATGCTCGGTGAGGTATCTACTATTATGGCTATATGACCCTCCATAAGGTGTGCAGCGACCACGTCAGGACGTTCTGTAAACTTAACCTGAGGCAAAGGATTGTACCAGTGTTTTTTAATCAACAGCTCTTCCAAAGTTTTTTCTGCCATAACGAGAGCACCTACATCAATCCGGTCTATTTTAGTCTGTATTTCATTTAAGAGATTTTTATCAGCCAAATCATCCAAATAAGCTATTACTACATCTGTTTTAGAACGTTTTCCCACAGTCTTTATTTCAAATATTAAGCCGGGGTCCCGTAGTCTTCGTCTGATAAGTGCAGTATTGAATATAACCGTTTCCACAAGTCCGTCCCGGGAACCTCTGCTGACCTTCTCAAGCTCCGGTTCCTCAGGGCTTCGAACCGGATATTCTCTGGCATCTATTATCAGACCTTCATCCTTACCATCCACTATAAGGCCTACTGCCCCGGCCAGAACCATAGATCTCATCTGCTCAATATCACTGAATTTTTCCACTTCTATATATCCGATTTTTCTGTTCATTAACGACTCTATGGAATTATCAGAAAGATCAGTGACAGAGGCTGATTGTAAGGTCTGTAGAATCCAAAGCATAATATCATCCTTAGCAAATCCATCAATAAAGACCAAATAAGCCTTAGTGCCCTGTCCGATTATCAGCTCCCTGCCAATAACGTCGAAGCTTTTTTCTATGGGCAGAAATTGCTTTAGCAGTGTAATGTTCTGATTTATGTCAGTTGACAGTTTTGTTTTAATATTCATGTATTCCTCCGTGTGACAAAGCAATATTGTAAATCATTGATAGAATTCCCTATATCTTCTTTTTAATGCAGAAAATTAAGTATTGACTAACAAATCAAATCATAGTATACTTTATCCATTAAAAGCGTCAAAGCACCAAAGCGTTGAAGCGTCAAAGCGATAAAGCAACCTTTTTAGGAGGAGAGAGAATGAGAAAAAGAATATGGATAGCCCTTTTAATTATTGCCATGATAGGTGGACTTCTTGGCGGATGTGGTAAAAAAGACAAGCTGTATAAAATAGGTGTTAATCAGCTGGTTAGACATGCGGCATTAGATGCCAGTTATCAAGGTTTCGTAGATGCACTAAAGGAAGCGGGTTACATAGATGGGGAAAACATTAAGATAGATTATCAGATTGCTCAGAACGATCAGTCTACGCTTAATACAATAGCAACAAAGCTTGTTAATGACGGCAGCGATTTGATTTTAGCGATAGCTACACCTTCAGCCCAGGCAGTTGCCAATGCTACGAAGGATATTCCTATTCTGGTTACCGCTGTGACAGACCCGGCAGGCTCAGGCCTTGTTGAGTCCAATGAAGTGCCCGGAGGAAATGTCTCAGGAACATCTGATCTTACCCCGGTAAGACAACAGATAGAGCTTATAACCAAGCTGGTTCCGAACGCAAAGAAAATTGCAATTCTATACAGCTCAAGTGAAAGCAATTCAAAAATTCAGGTAGAAATGGCCAAGGAAGCGGCTGAGGAATTTAATCTGGTGGTGGAGGAAGCAACTGTTTCCGGAACAAATGACATAGAGCAGGTTGTTCAGTCGCTTATAGGAAAGGTAGATGCGATATACGCACCGACAGATAATACAATCGCATCAGGGATGCCCACAGTGGCAATGGTGGCAAATGCCAACGGTATTCCTGTTATCTGTGGAGAAGAGGGCATGGTTGGTAAGGGTGGCCTGGCAACCTATGGTATTGATTATTATAAACTGGGATGGCTAACAGGAAAACAGGCCGTAAGGATAATCAAGGGTGAAGCTGACACGGCTACGATGCCTATAGAATATTTGCCTGATGATGAATATTCCTTAACTGTCAATGAAGAGGTGGCAGAGCAACTTGGAATTGAAATACCCGATGATCTTAATCCGAACAAGTAATTTGGTTTCACTCAAACTATGAGCGGAGGGGCATACGTCCCCTCCTTTTAGCGTTTTTATATAAAACAGTTGCTTACATGCCGGTTTGATATTAAAATATATTAATTAACATAGAAAGGATTGAACTAAATGGATTTACTCTTGTCTGTATATGGAGCCACTGCTCAGGGCTTAACCTGGACTATATTTGCAATGGGGGTTTTTATTACATTTAGAATACTTAATTACGCAGACCTCACCTGTGAGGGAAGCTTCGCTTTGGGAGGAAGTATCAGCTCGGTTTTTGTGGTAGGGCTAAAGCTTAATCCTTATTTAAGCCTGCTTGTGGCATTTATCGCCGGAATGGCTGCAGGATCCGTAACAGGTTTTCTGCACACAAAGCTTAAAATACCCTCTATTTTATCCGGTATTTTGACCATGTTTGGTCTATATTCCATTAACCTCAGAATAATGGGACAGCCAAATACATCGCTTATCGGAAACAGATCATTGATATCTATGATCAAGGATAAGCTGCCTACGGCAGCCGAGCTTGGAGTTAAGGATATTGTTCTGCAGACCGGAGTGATTTTAACTATAGGACTGACTTTTTCATTGATTGCCATAGCGGTACTATACTGGTTTTTTGGTACTGAAATTGGCAGCTGTATAAGAGCAACGGGAAATAATGATACCATGGTCAGGGCGCAGGGAGTCAATACCGACATGACAAAGATTGCAGGCCTTTCATTAAGTAACGGCTTAATAGCATTAGCGGGAGCTTTGGTAACACAGACACAGGGATATGCAGATGTAGGCATGGGTCAGGGTGTTATAGTAATAGGTCTTGCTTCTATCGTTATAGGAGAGGTTTTATTTTTCAAGGCAAAGAACTTCGCCCTTAAACTACTGTCTATTATGCTTGGATCGGTGATTTATAGGATAATTATCGCTCTAATACTTCGTCTTGGATTAGACACCAATGATATGAAGCTATTCACAGCAATGGTAGTAGCCTTGGCATTGTCAATACCAACCATATTAAAGAACAAGCTTTTGTTTGCGCGTAAGGAGGTTCAGAAATAATGTTAAAATTAAATGATATATATAAAACATTCAATCAAAATACAGTAAACGAAAAACGGGTTATCAACGGACTTTCCTTACATTTAAGAAAAGGCGATTTTGTTACCGTC
>JAAYTK010000049.1 GCA_012523775.1 Clostridiales bacterium
ATCTTTAAGATTTGATTATGTGGAGGGAGCCAATTCCACACCGGTGGCATATCTGGAGGGAATATATGTGGATGATAATTATAGACGAAAGGGAATTGCGAAGGTGTTAGTAGAATGTGTTGAAGATTGGGGTAAGGAGAAGGGTTGTTCTGAAATGGCCTCAGACTGTGAGCTTGATAATTACTTAAGCGTGGATTTTCATAAGGCTTTAGGATTTAAGGAAGCAAATAGATTGGTTTGTTTTATAAAAGGCATATAAACTTTGTAGAAAAGTATATACGGAGGGATGGATGAAGAATGCCTGATTTTGTAAAGGAATGGTTTAGCTGGTTCGAGAAGGGAATAGAGCAGGTAGATCAAAAGGAGAAAGAAAAATTATTTAGTGTATGTGGGATGCACTGTGCTGAAACAGGAGTAATCAAATTATATAAGGACATCTATGATAAATCATGCAATAATTTGGATACATTCTTTGGTAAATTTGAAGACATGAAATATGTTAAGGGTAAAGTTATTACTCCCGGGAAGGTTTATGAGATAATATTTCCTGACTGTTATTGTGATTTATATACCAAAGGATATGTACATACAGATTCAATATGTGAATGTTCCAGACAGAGTATACTATATGTGCTAAAAACATTAAATTCAGAGAATGAATATGAAGTGGAGAAGTTATCAACTGTTATAAGCGGCGATAAAGAATGTCGTTTTAGAGTGACAATTGTATAAAGGCTGAAACGGAAGACGGAGATGATTTCATTGGAAAAAACAAAACTAAAAATTGGCTGGTAGTATAGGAACTGATACGTTTATTAGGATTATAAACCATCCGAAGCTTAAGGATTCATTATTTATTCTGGAAACACCTAATGAGATAGAAGGATATGCCAAGGAGATAGATTTATTACGGGAGTTTTTTAAGGGTTAAGTATTAGTATTGAAGAAACATATTAAAACAGAACATAATTTTTGACAGTGGAGGTATAAAATTGACTAGTATATACTTTGTTAGGCATGCACAGCCAAATTCAAAATGGGAAGATGACAGGACAAAACCTTTGACTAAGGTTGGCATGGAAGACAGTAAGAGAGTCACAGAAATATTAAAAGATATTGAGATTGATGTATTTTATTCCAGTCCCTTCAGAAGGAGCATGGATACCATATTGGATTGTGCAAATCATTTTAATATGATTATACATACGGATGAGAGATTAAGAGAACGTAAAACGGGAGTCAACAGCAGTGATTATTTAAAACAACGTTGGGATGATTTTGATTTTTGTGAAGAAGAGGGAGAAAATATAAAAAGTGTTCAGCAAAGAAACATGGAGGCACTTAATGATATCTTAAATAGACATCCCGATAAGAATATAGTTATCGGTACCCATGGAACCGCTCTAAGCACCATACTAAACTTTTATGATCCGTCGTTTGGATATGATGGATTTAAAAGGATACATTTTAGTATGCCATATATAATCAGACTGGACTTTAATGGGACTGATCTTATTAGGACAACAGAGTTGTTGAAGATGGATAGAGGGTATGAGTAGACAAAACTGAGCACAAAATGTCGGGCATAAGCATCCGGCCACTGATAAAATGATATTGTAGAAAGGAGTGAACCGGTATGGAATGGATTAAAAGCATAAGTGATGCTATTAGCTTTATTGAGGACAATATCACAGAAGATTTTACGGTCGATGAAATAGCTGATGCAGCATTTTTATCACCGTATTATTTTCAGAAGGGATTTACAATGCTATGCGGTTTTACCGTTAGTGAATATGTCAGACTGCGCAGGCTTACTCTTGCCGGCACCGAGCTTGTATCGTCTGATAAGAAGATAATAGATATTGCTTTAAAGTACGGTTATGACTCTCCGGACAGCTTCACTAAAGCATTTACCCGATTCCATGGTGTCACGCCTACTGCGATTCGAAGAGATGGAGCAATGATAAAATCATTTGCACCTCTCAAAATTAAATTTTCATTGGAAGGTGGTTTTATTATGGATTACAGGATTGTCGATAAGGATGCTTTCACAGTAATGGGAGTTTCAAGAATGTTTAAGTATGATTCGTCTTCAGAGATACCGATGTTTTGGAGTGAACACTTTAAATCAGAAAACGCGAAAGTAATCTGCGGAATGTATGGAGTCTGTATCGATGAGCCGGATAAGAGTGAATTCGAATATCTGATTGCCGATAACTATATGCCATGTAAAGATATACCTAACGGATTCGTTACAAGGGTTATTCCTAAGCACACTTGGGCTGTATTTCCATGTAAGGGTCCTATGCCTAATGCTATTCAGGATACAAATACGAAAATATTCTCAGAATGGCTTCCAAACTGCAAGGAATATGAAATAGCAGACGGATATAATATCGAACTATATACCGATATCAGCGATTACCCCAAGGGAAATCAGGACGAAAACTATTACAGTGAGATTTGGATTCCGGTTAAGAAGAAATAAGAAATTATAAGGTTATGAGAGTGCATATCATTATATTGCACTCTCATTTATTAAACAAGCAAATGTTTACATTATTGTATATTAAATGGTATAATTTATTAATATAACCAGTAATAATGAGAGAAGGATATTGCTTTGTAATAAGCTTAGGGGATAGTCATGTTGTATGCAAAAGATTACAGAAGAATAGCTCGTGAGGGATTGAATGGAAGGTGGGCAACGGCGATTGGAACCGGTTTCGTCGCAGGATTATTTGGTGCTACATTGTGGCTTAATCCATATATCGAGGCCGCAAATGCGGCTTTCTATAGAGATTTATCACAAAATTATAACGAATACTATCAGGATGAACATTATTTATAGGATTTTTATATGGTAACATTCTGTCAGTATTGTAGAAAGTGAGTTATTTATATGAGAAAATATATAGACCTAAGCCGGGATATAACCCATGATATGCCTGTTCATCCTTATGATGACCGGGTTAGGCTTTATCAGGACAAGTTCTTGGATAAAGATAAATACGTTAATTATAGGCTTGAAATTGGTATGCACTCAGGCACTCATATAGATACACCGATGCATTTGACCGATAGAGAAACATATATAAATGAAATTCCTATTGAAAGATTTGTCGGAAGAGGTGTTCTTCTTGATGTCAGAAATGAGGACCCTATAAAATTTAAGAATGAGTACGCAGATATTGTAGATGATAATGCCATAGTGCTATTATTTACCAGTCATAGTGATAAATATGGAACGAAGGAGTATTATACAGAGCAACCGGTAATAGATAACACTTTAGCCGAATTCTTTGTCAGAAAGAATATAAAAATGCTGGGTATGGACTTACCCTCACCGGATAATTATCCGTTTGAAATACACAAAATACTATTCGACAATAACATATTAATAATCGAAAATCTGACTAATTTATCGGAGCTTATGGATGTAAAGGACTTTGAGGTGCTCGCACCTCCTTTAAGAATTAGAGCCGAAGCAGCCATGGCAAGAGTAATAGCTGTTATAGACATATAGTATTAAATAGATGTATAATATAAAAGCAAATAAAATTGATAGGGGGGGGAAAATCACATGAAATCAGCATTAATAATTTATAAGTCAAAGACAGGATTTACGAAAAAATATGTAGATTGGATCCTAGAGGATGTGAAATGTAGTGTAACTACACTCGATAAAGCAAAGAAAAGCGATATTGATAAATATGATATTTTTTGCTACCGGAGCGGCACCTAACGCAGAAGAAATAGTCAATCCCATAATTGATGTTAATATTGGGAGTAATAATGCCGATGTTGAGTTCTTCTATATGGAAGCCGGTATATGCTATGAGAACATGGGGTTTTTTGCAA
>JAAYTK010000050.1 GCA_012523775.1 Clostridiales bacterium
ACACGAGGCAAGTTTTTGTAATCTGACAACTTCTTTATAAAAGTCCAATCCTAAAAGTAAAGGTTCTCCGCCGTGCCATATTAAATTCACTCGCTTGTAAAACGGCGTTGTTATGTCCAATATTTGTTTTACTGTTTCAATGCTCATAAAATCGATGCCACTTTGATGTGTCGTATGGAAACAATATACGCAGTCCATATTACATGCATCCGTTGGCATCACTAAAATATTAATGTGCTCGTAAAAATGAGGCATAAAATTTTCTCGCTTTCGGTATAAACAACTAGTTTGAATCTATATGCTCGTCAGAATGATTATCAGTATGAAAAACACCATCACTTTCATTATCATGATGGTTATCCTGATGACCATCACTATGTGAATTATAAAGACCACTAAATTCTGATTGAGCTATATACTCTTTAAATATTGTTTCACTATTCATATCTCGTTCCACCTTAAATTATTATTATACAACATCATGATCATTATGATGGTCGTAGTAATTGTCATTGTGACTGTCTCCATTATCTTCATCAACGTGCCAGTCACTATTACCATCGTAGTGATAAAAAACCTCGTTCTCAGAATAACAAATTTGCTCGGTGTATGATTCAAATAAAGCTTCAACGCTCAAAAGAATTACCTCCTCAAGTTAATTTTATGACAAAAGACATTAAGATTATATATTGGAAACAATTTTAATGCAATAGGTTAGCTGTATTTAGATAATATGAGTTTGTAGGCATTTACAATAATTTCTATTAAGTATATAATGACCATAAGATTCCTGTACACTGTGGAGATAGCTGAAAACATATGAACTTGAAGAAGTGCAGAATGACTAACGACCTCATAAAATCGAATTTAAGGCTGGCAAAGTCTTGGATGATTAAATACCCGCTGATTTATTTATGACCTGACTTGGAGACAAGTTGCTTATATGATGTGAGGCGGAGCTACAGAGGATAGTGTTTGATAAGTAAATTGATAAGGTATTCGAATATAACAAAGGAAGAGCGTATAGAGAGATTTAAAATAATATAATAACAGCCAGGGCATTTAACCCTGGCTACATTTTTGGCTACACAGCCAAATTTTTGGTTTTCGCAAATCGCTCAAACCTAATGCAGTCGGCGGGACTTGAACCCGCACCCAGTAAGCCCGGACTAGATCCTTAGTCTAGCGCGTATGCCAATTCCGCCACGGCTGCACATATAAGTTCAACAGGTTGTTACCCAGCGAACGAATTATATTATAACAATGTTTACTCGAAAATGCAATACATATCTTTACTGATTTATGCTAATATTCTTGCCAAAAATTTTTACATTTAAAGGATTGACAATTAAAAAATGATATAATATACTGTTTACGTAAACAGCAAAGGCGCTGTGGACTCTATGTCCACAGCGCTTTTCTTATTTTATTTTGAGAGGATGGGTATATATGAGCAAAGTAACCGTACCAAAGGACTATAGTTCAGCTTTATCGTTGTATGACACACAGAAAGCTATCGGATTGATTAAGCGGGTGTTCGAGGATAATCTTTCGTTGGCCCTCAATCTGAACCGTGTATCGGCTCCGCTTTTTGTCGAACCGCAAACCGGTCTGAATGATGATCTAAACGGAATAGAGCGTCCGGTTGAGTTTGATATTAAAGAAACAGGCGGTAAGGCACAGATTGTTCACTCCTTGGCAAAATGGAAGCGTATGGCGCTTTATAAGTACGGTTTTCATGTTGGGGAGGGAATATATACCGATATGAATGCCGTGCGCAGAGATGAAGAAATGGATAACCTGCACTCTATTTATGTGGATCAATGGGATTGGGAAATGGTTATCGACCGCTCTACCAGAACAACAGAGACTTTAAAGGCAACCGTCCGTAAAATCGTCCATGCCATTTGTGAAACCCAAAAAAAGCTGAAGGAGTATTATGAAGGCCTTCCTTCCATGTTATCACAGGATGTCAGCTTTATAACCACACAGGAATTGGAGGATTTGTATCCTGAGCTGTCACCAAAGGAAAGAGAAAATGAATATCTTAAAGAGCATAAGACTGCGTTCATTATGCAGATCGGCGACTACCTGAAATCAGGCATAAAGCATGACGGCCGTGCACCCGACTATGATGATTGGAAGCTTAACGGCGATATAGTATTTTGGAATGACCTTCTTGGTTGTGCATTTGAGGTCTCGTCCATGGGTATAAGAGTGGATGAAACATCTCTTAAGGAACAGTTAATAAAGGCAGACTGTGAGCATCGTTTCGAATTGCCGTTTCATAAGTATTTACTCGAAGGCAAGCTCCCTCTTACAATGGGTGGCGGAATAGGTCAATCCCGCCTTTGTATGCTTCTTCTAGGAAAGGCACATATTGGAGAGGTTCAGGTATCGGTATGGGATCAGACAACTGTTTCGGGCTGCTCATCAGCCGGAATCACATTACTATAAGGGGGAATTAAATTGAAAGATATACCGAATTTATTTGGTAGTATGGTATTTAATGATGCCGTTATGCAGGCCAGACTGCCAAAGGATGTATATAAGGCACTAAAAAAGACGATGACACGGGGTACTCATCTGGAGCTTGATATTGCCAATGTAGTAGCCAACGCCATGAAGAACTGGGCAATTGAAAAGGGAGCCACACATTTTACCCATTGGTTTCAGCCTATGACAGGCATTACCGCCGAAAAGCATGACAGCTTTATATCTCCCCAAAAGGACGGCACTCTCTATATTCCTACAGCCTTTTGTTCATACAGTGGTGAGGCCCTGGATAAGAAAACCCCTCTTCTTAGATCCATGGAAGCCATCGAAAAACAGGCTATGCGTATACTTCGTCTCTTCGGTAATACGGAAGCCGAAAGGGTTATTACGACCGTTGGTCCCGAGCAGGAATATTTCCTAATCGACAAGGAGGTTTATCTGAAACGCCCCGATTTAATATATACCGGAAGGACCTTATTCGGTGCTCGTCCGCCAAAGGGTCAGGAGATGGATGATCATTATTTCGGCAATATAAAGCACCGTGTGTCTGCCTATATGCGGGAGCTGGAGGAGGAATTATGGAAGCTGGGTGTTCCCGCAAAAACAAAGCATAACGAGGTCGCTCCCGCACAGCATGAGCTGGCACAGATGTATAGCACTACAAATATTGCCACCGACCACAACCAGCTCACCATGGAGCTAATGAAAACCATTGCGAATAAGCATGGTCTTACCTGTTTGCTTTATGAGAAACCGTTTGCGGGCGTTAACGGAAGCGGTAAGCATAACAACTGGTCAATATCAACCGATACCGGTATTAATCTGCTGGAACCCGGTGAAACCCCCTATGAAAACGCACAGTTTTTATTGTTCCTGATTGCCGTTATAAAAGCCGTTGACGAATATCAGGATCTGCTGAGAGTATCTGTTGCCAGTGCCGGCAATGATCACAGACTGGGAGCAAATGAAGCACCTCCGGCTATCGTATCAATATTCTTAGGTGACGAGCTTACACAAATTATCGAAGCAATTGAAAACGGAATTGCCTATCACGGAAAAGAAAAGCATGAAATGGAGATAGGTGTAACGGCATTACCCCATTTCCCCAAGGATACCACCGACCGCAACCGTACCTCGCCCTTTGCATTTACCGGCAATAAATTCGAGTTTCGTATGCTTGGCTCTGCCTTTTCGGTTGCAGGACCCAATATCGTTCTCAATACTGTTGTTGCAGAGATTTTACGGGAGTTTGCTGACGCACTGGAAAGCTCACAGGATTTTACCGGTGACCTGACAAAGCTAATACAGGATACCATACGTAACCATAAGCGAATTATCTTTAACGGTAACAATTATTCTGATGAATGGGTACTCGAAGCTAAGAATCGCGGTCTTTCAAATCTGAAGACCACCGTTGAAGCATTGCCCGCCTTTGTGGCACCAAAAAGCATCGATGTGTTTACACGGCATCATGTGTTTACTGAAACGGAGATACATTCCCGATATGAAATATTGCTTGAAAACTACAGTAAAACCCTGCATATCGAAGCTCTGACCATGATTGATATGGTGAAAAAGGATATTATTCCTGCCTGCATAAGCTATCAGAACGAATTGCTACAGCTTCTTAATTATAAGAAATCATATAAGGAGTTCGAATGCCGTCTTGAGGAAAGCCTAATCGATAAGCTTTCAAAGCTGTCAACATGTCTGATTCAAAAACTCGATACGCTGGAAGCCGCTATGCTGGAGACAAAAGCCGATAAGGATGCCCTATGCCTAGCAAAATTCTACCGCAACAGAGTCTTTGGAGCCATGTTTGAGCTTCGGATGATAATAGATGAGCTTGAGACTCTCGTTGCAAAGAAATATTGGCCATATCCTACCTATGCAGAGATACTATACAGCGTAAACTAAATTAATAAAGCACTAAATGCTTATAAAAACTGCTCCTCATATGGCAGACAATAAAATATTCTGCTACCGGAGGAGCGGTTTTTATAGGTTTATCTTTAAAAGTCTTCTCATGGCTGACTGAACATCTTCAGAATCACCAAAAGCGGTAAATCTAAAAAATTCCCTTCCGTTATTACCAAATCCGGCTCCGGGAGTACCAACAACTCCGGCTTCCTTTAGAAGGAAGTCAAAAAATTCCCAGGAGGACATGTTATTCGGACATTTCAACCAGATATAAGGGGCGTTTTTTCCTCCTGTAAACCATATGCCAAGACTTCTGAGAGTATCGGAAATAATCTGAGCGTTTTTCATATAATAGGCTATATTTTCTTTGGCCTGAGACAGTCCTATATCTGAAAATACCGCCTCTGCACCTCTTTGTATGATATAAGAAACTCCGTTAAACTTGGTGGTCTGTCTCCTTAGCCATAATTTGTTCAGCGGTGTATCATCCCGAATGAGCTCCTTGGGTATGACAGTGTAGCCGCATCTCGTTCCGGTAAATCCGGCGGTTTTAGACAGGGAGCAAAATTCAATTGCACATTCTTTGGACCTCTCAATCTGATATATACTGGTAGGCAGATTCTTATCCTGTATAAAGCTTTCGTATGCACTGTCAAAAAGAATCACCGCTTCTCTTTCCAAAGCATATCTAACCCAACATTCCAGCTCATCCTTACTGTATACGGCTCCCGTGGGATTATTCGGGGAGCAAAGATATATAATATCAGCCTCAACATTATTATCCGGCATCGGCAGAAAATTATTATCAGCGGTTCCCCTCATGAATATAATCTTCCTTCCGGACATTATATTCGTATCCACATAAACCGGATATACCGGATCCGGTATTAGTACCGTATTATCGGTTCCGAATATGTCAAGGATATTTCCCAAGTCACTCTTTGCCCCATCACTAATAAATATCTCCTGGTCTGATAGGACGACACCCTTTTTCTTAAAATAATTACACACGGCCTGTCGTAAAAATCCATAGCCCTGCTCCTCACTATATCCGCGAAAGGTTTTCTTATCTCTCATTTCAAGGACTGCCCTACTTAAGGCTTCTATCACCGCCGGTACAAGAGGTCTGGTCACATCACCTATTCCCAAGCTGATAATCCTTTTTTCGGGATTTTCCTCTTTATAATCTCTAACCTTTTTGGCGATCGATGAAAACAGATAGCTGTCTTCCAAATTCAAATAATTCCTGTTAATCCTCATACTATGGTTCCTTTCTTATTCTGGTTGGCCGCACATTTATATTTTCACTAAGCAGATATTCCTTAAGCTCTGCCACCCTATAATTTCTCTTTAATCTCGGTGAATAGAGCATACTGCTTATAATGGCAGCCTGTGAAGCCGTCTCTGTAAACAGCTCCTTTAAATGCGAGGGACTCCCCGCCCCGCCCGACGCTATCAAGGGCACAGATACAGCCTCTTCGGCCAGCTTCATAAGCTGTATATCATAGCCTGAGACGGTACCGTCATTATCGATACTGTTTATACATATCTCACCGGCTCCCAACTCCTGCCCTCTCTTAATCCAATCTATTGCATCCATTCCCGTCGCCACGCGGGCGCCGTCTATGTATACCTCATATCCGCTTGGAATTTTAACTGACTTCTGTGTCCTTTTAACCTGTGTGGAAAGGACGATACATTGAGATCCGAAGGCACGGGCTCCCTGTGTTATAATCTCAGGATTTCTCACCGCCATGGAGTCGATGCTGATTTTCTCGGCTCCGGCCTTTAAAGCCTCCTGCATATCTGAAAGATTCCTTATTCCTCCGCCAACGGCAAACGGAATGAATACGCATTTAGCCACCCTTCTCACCGTATCAATATTTAGCTTTCTCTTCTCGGCACTGGCCGTAATATCATAAAATATCAGCTCATCAATTTGCTCTTCATACATTAACAGTGCCAAATCCTCAGCCGGTCCTACGTCGATATTATCCTGAAAATTGACCGCCTTTGTAACTCTGTCTCCAATAATATCAAAGCAAGCTATCAGCCGTTTTGTCAGCATAAGGGTTCACCCCTTTCCAAAGTAAGAAACGCATTTAATAATTCAAGTCCGGCCTCTCCGCTTTTTTCTATATGAAACTGAGTTCCGAAAATATTGTCTTTATATACTGCTGCCGTAAAGGGCCCGTCGTTTTCGGCAATACCCCAAATATGGCTGTCGTTTTCAGGTACGGCATAAAATGAGTTGACAAAATAAAAATAATCGTCCTCGGTTCTATGGGATAAATCCTTTATAAAATGCACTTTGTTCCATCCCATTTGAGGTACCCGTACCCTCTGACGGTTAAAGCTTACCACCTGTCCGGGCAGAAGACCCAGGCATACGGTATCATCCTCCTCGCTATATTCAAACAGTATCTGCATACCGACACATACTCCTAAGAACATTGCTTTGCTCTCCAGAATCACTTCCCTCAGGACATCGATAAGATCAAGCTCCCTCAGCGAGCTCATGGTGGCTCCGGCAGAGCCGACACCGGGCATAATTATATGAGTCATTTCCATCAATCTATCGGGCCTACTTACCAACTCTGCTTCATATCCCAAATGTGTGACGGCAGATAATACACTGGGTGCGTTGCCCGCCTTATAATCTATAATACCTATCAATATAACACCCCCATAATTACAAGTGCTTCGGTGTATTTGTTTCGTATTTAAGCGATGCCTCGACGAGTCCCAGAAATAAAGGATGAGGCCTATTGGGACGACTTAAAAATTCAGGGTGAAACTGTACTCCGATATAAAACGGATGCTGCTTTCCGGGTAGCTCCACAGCCTCGACCAGCATACTGTTAGGAGATGTACCGCTAAGGCAAAGACCATTCTCGGTCAGTATTTCCCTATACTTATTATTTACCTCGAATCTATGGCGGTGTCTTTCGCTGATTTTCTCCGCCTTATAAAGAGAGTGCATTAGAGTACCCGGTACAATCTTACATGGGTATGCTCCAAGACGCATTGTTCCGCCCTTTTTTGTAATACCTATTTGATCCGGCATGATGTCGATTACCAAATTCTCTGATGTCTTACTAAACTCTCCGGAGTTGGCATCCACAAGACCACAGACGTGACGGGCGAACTCTATAACCGCTATCTGAAGACCGAGGCAGATGCCGAGAAACGGAATTTTATTCTCTCTGGCATACCTACAGGCAATAATTTTTCCCTCAATTCCACGGTCTCCGAAGCCTCCCGGTACTATGATTCCATCAGCATCGTCAAGCAATTTTCCTACAGTATCATAATTTACCTCCTCGCTGTCTATCCATTTTATATTCACCCTGGTACCGGTATCGAAGCCTGCATGATTCAGGCTCTCCATGATTGAGAGGTAGGCATCGTGTAGTCTGACATATTTACCTACGATTGCAATATTCACTCTTCGTATTCTGCTGTGGATTTTTTCTATCATATTATTCCATTCCAGTAAGTCCGGTTCGGGAGTAATAAGATTAAGCTCCCTGCATACCACCTTATCGAATCCGTTTTTATAAAGCATTATGGGTGCCTCGTAAAGACAGGAAACTGTCAGGTTCTCGATTACACAATCCGGTTTTACATTACAGAACAATGATATTTTTGCCTTAATACCGTCGTCCAACGGCTCGTCCGCCCTGGCTATAATAATATTCGGAGCAATACCCATGGAGCGAAGCTCCTTAACCGAGTGCTGAGTAGGCTTTGATTTATGCTCACCCGAACCCTTTAGATATGGCACCAGAGTCACATGGATAAACAGACAGTTATCCTGTCCCACCTCGAGAGAAATCTGTCTTATGGCTTCTAAAAACGGTTGACTTTCGATATCACCTGTTGTGCCTCCGATTTCGGTAATAAGCACATCCGCCTTACTGTTTTTAGCTCCTTCATATATAAAATCCTTAATTTCTCCCGTTATGTGAGGTATGACCTGTACCGTTTCACCCAGATATGCCCCTGCACGTTCTCTGTTAAGAACATTCCAATAAACCTTTCCCGAGGTAAGATTGGAAAGCTTCGTTAAATTCTCGTCTATAAAACGTTCATAATGACCCAGATCAAGATCGGTCTCAGCCCCATCATCGGTTACAAATACCTCACCATGCTGAAATGGGCTCATTGTACCCGGGTCAACATTGATATACGGGTCCAACTTCTGTGCAGCTACCTTGAGTCCCCGCTGTTTAAGCAGCCTTCCCAGGGATGCCGCGGTGATACCCTTGCCGAGTCCCGAGATTACTCCTCCTGTTACAAAAATATATTTGGTCATAATCATTTCCCCCATTTCTATCTACTCCCACTCTACAGTAGCAGGAGGTTTGGATGTGATGTCATAAACTACACGGCTAACCGATTGGATTTCATTTGATATTCGTGTCGATATTTTCTCCAGCACTCTATGAGGTAAAGGAGTGTATTTGCAGGTCATAAAATCACTGGTGGTCACGGCTCGTATAGCGATAACTCCGTCATATGTCCTGTCATCTCCCTTGACTCCAACTGAATTTGCTCCGGTATATATCGCGAAATATTGATGTGGCTTATTTCTTAATCTTCCTATTTCTTCACACATAATATGGTCTGCCCTGCGAAGCACCTCCAGCTTATCATGTGTTACCTCTCCCATAATTCGAATGGCCAGTCCGGGTCCGGGAAATGGCTGGCGCATAACCAGTGCCCGTGGTAGTCCCAGCTTTTTACCGAGTAAACGTACCTCATCCTTAAAAAGCCCGGCAAGAGGTTCGATAACTTTAGAAAATGAGAGATTGCTTGGTAAGCCTCCCACATTATGATGACTTTTTATAACCGCGCCGATATTTCCTCCTGATTCGATTATATCCGGATAGATGGTGCCCTGAGCCAGTACCCGAATATCTCCCAGCTTCTTCGCTTCCTCTTCAAACACACGGACAAACTCCTCACCGATAAGCTTCCGCTTTCTTTCAGGATCCGTGACTCCCTTTATCTTATTAAGAAATCTCTGCTGTGCATTAATTCTTATAAAATTTAATCTTCTTTTAGAGAATAACTTTTCTATCTGGTCCCCCTCGTTCTGACGCATAAAGCCGTGATCCACGAATATACAGACTAACTGTCCCGGTATGGCTTTAGATATAAGGCTTGCACATACAGAACTGTCTACACCGCCTGACAGTGCAAGAAGTACCCTTTGATTCCCCACTTCTTCTCTTATCCTTCGAACCTGAATATCAATATAATCATCGAGATTGTAATCACCTTTTGCCTTACAGACGGAATATAAGAAATTACTTATAATTTTTTCTCCGTTATCGGTAAGCTCTACCTCGGGATGAAACTGAACTCCATATAGCCTGTCTATGGGATTTTCACAGGCCGCATAAGGACAGTCTGAAGTTGTCGCAGTACCCCTGAAACCCTTCGGCAATCTGCTCACATAATCACTGTGGCTCATCAGTACAGTATTATTCTCTGTTATTTCTTTAAACAAAACAGATTCCCTGCTTAAAACAGCACTCACCCTGCCATATTCACTCTTATCACAGGGATTAACCTCACCCCCAAGCATATGACACATAAGCTGCATGCCATAGCATATGCCAAGAATCGGTATCCCCAATCTAAATATTTCCGGATCACACATGGGGGCATCGGGCAGATACACACTTTTGGGGCCTCCGGTCAGGATAATTCCGATAGGACTTAACTCCTTGACTTTATCCGCTTTCATATACCCCGGATGAATTTCCGAATATACCTTTAATCCTCTCACCGTTCGGGCAATAAGCTCTTTATATTGGCCTCCAAAATCCAAAACTAATATTAGCTCTCTCATATTTCTACCTCTCCGTCATAGACCTTTTTACAGTCACCGGTCATAAATACTGTATCGTCTGTATAGCGTATTATCAGATCTCCTCCCAGAAGCTGTACCAAGATATCTGTATCCTTACTGCTGTATCCATTCAGTACCGATGCCACTGCAGAAGCACAGGCTCCGGTCCCACATGCCAAGGTTTCACCGCTGCCCCGCTCCCAGACTCTCATCTTTAAATGATTTTCACCCATTACCTCCACGAATTCGACATTTATCCTATCCGGAAATAAAGAATAATTTTCAAACAAAGGGCCTATTTTCGATATGCTTATACGGTCTACGTTCTCACAAAAAACCACACAGTGGGGATTGCCCATCGATATACATGTAATAGAATACTCTCTGTCACCAATATGTACGTTTCTTGCTATTATACTCTCTCCTTCGAGTTTAACAGGTATCTTCTCGGGATTAAGCTCTGCCTTACCCATATCGACCCGTACGGAGGAGACAAGTCCGTTCTTGGTATAAAGACTCAGGCTTTTTATGCCTGTTAGGGTTTCTATTGTCATATCTGTTTTTGTGACAATATGATTGTCATATAAATATTTGGCTATACAGCGAATTGCATTACCGCACATCTTACCTTCGCTTCCGTCCAGATTAAACATTCGCATTTTAGCATCGGCTTTATCCGAGGGTAAAATTAACACAACTCCGTCGCTGCCTACTCCGTAATGACGATCTGACAGAAATACCGATAAAGACTCGGGCGAATTGATTTCCTGTTCGAAGCAGTTAATATATATATAATCGTTTCCGCAGCCCTGCATTTTCGTAAATTTAATTCTCATATGCTCATCCCTTAAATTATTGATATCTATCAGCTCGGTATTTATTTCAGTATATCCCGACAAAAGGCAGTCAGCCAAAGCATCTGCTGTATTTACCGAGGTTAAGCAAGGAATCCCAAGCGAACATGCTCTTCTTCGGATTTTCACATCATCCTGGGCGGGGTTTCTTCCCTTGGTGGAGGTGGAGATTATATAGCTGACTTTTCCGCTTTCAAGAAGTGCCGCCGTATTATTGGTACCGCCTTCATGTATTTTATTTACCTCATGAACCTTTAAGCCCTTTTGAGATAAATATTTAGCCGTACCCTTAGTGGCATAAAGCGTAAATTCACATTCATAAAATTTTCTGGCTATCGCCAAAGCCTCCGATTTGTCACTGTCTCTTACGGTTATCAGCACGCCTCCGTGTTTCTGAAGCTTATAGCCTGCGGCGATAAGTCCTTTATACAGAGCCTCCTCTATATTCTTTCCGATTCCCAAAACCTCTCCGGTGGACTTCATCTCCGGTCCTAAATGAGTATCCACATCCGTAAGCTTTTCAAAAGAAAAAACCGGTACCTTAACCGCCACATATGGAGGGATTTTGGATATGCCGCTTTTTAATCCCATGGATAAAAGGGTCTCCCCCATACTTACACGGGTGGCAAGCTCACACATAGGTACCCCGGTAACCTTACTGATATAGGGTACGGTTCTTGATGCTCTCGGGTTAACTTCTATGACATATAGCTCATTCTCATATAGAATATATTGAATATTTACTATTCCTCTTACCTGAAGCGCATGACAAAGCCTTTTGGTTAGCTCAAATATTCTGTCCGCCAGTCCATCCTCCACATGTATCGCGGGATAGACGGCTATACTGTCCCCGGAATGCACCCCGGTTCGTTCAATATGCTCCATAATACCCGGGATTATCACATCGACTCCATCACTGATAGCGTCTACCTCCAGTTCTATCCCGGACAGGTACTTATCAATCAGAACCGGATTTTCCTGTTTATGTCGCAGAATTATCTCCATATACTCACGAATGTCCTCCGGCTCAAATGCTATTGTATTATTTAGGGGTGTTCCCTCCTTAACACCATATTTTTTTGAAAGACTTCCCGCTGCCACATTCCGTACAATTACCTCAACCATAATAATTTCAGCCTTTCTGACCAGCACGGTGTTATTGTCGATTATTTTTA
>JAAYTK010000005.1 GCA_012523775.1 Clostridiales bacterium
TATCATACATGAAAAGCACCTTCCTTTGTAGTTTATTTGGTCTTCGAACAACCTAATTTTACCACACAGGGGTGCTTTTCTATATACTAAAAGCAAGCCTGTAAATCTTATCCACTTATCCTAAACTAATTTTACGCTAACCGGTACCAGGTACCAAAAAGAATTGTATATATAGGTACAATAAGCTATAATTATTTTGAATTATTTTATTAGACTCTGTTATGTATAGGAGAAAAATATGCACGAAGTAGAGGTTAAGGGAATATTATCCGCTCAAAATGGTATGAACATATACCGGGGTTGTACCCATGGATGCATTTATTGTGATTCCAGAAGCAAATGCTATCAAATCAATCATGATTTTGAGGATATTGAGGTCAAAGTTAACGCTCCTATCTTATTGGAAAACGCTCTTCGAAGAAAGAGAAAAAAATGCATGATAGGAACCGGCGGAATGTGTGATCCTTATATCCATCCGGAAGAAAAGCTGGGAAATACAAGAAAGTGCTTGGAGATTATTGAGTCATACGGATTCGGATTAGCTATTCAGACAAAATCAGCCAGAATATTAAGAGATTTAGATTTGCTAAAGAAGATAAACGAGAAATCCAAATGTGTGGTTCAGATAACCCTGACTACCTATGACGAGGACCTATGCAAAATAATAGAGCCCAATGTCAGTACCACAAGGGAACGGTTTGAAGTACTAAAGATTATGCGGGACAACGGTATTCCCACAGTGGTGTGGCTGGACCCCATTCTTCCCTTTATCAATGATACAGAGGAAAATATCAGAGGAATCCTAAATTACTGTGTAGAAGCAAAGGTTCATGGCATTATCTGTTTTGGAATAGGATTAACTCTCAGAGAAGGAAATAGAGAGTATTTCTATCAGAAGCTTGATGAGCATTTTCCTGGATTGAAATCCCGGTACATAAAGACCTACGGTAATGCCTATGATGTGAGAAGTCCCAATAACGATAAGCTTATGGCTATATTTCGACAAGTGTGTACATCCCATGGAATATTATATAATCCTAATGAATGCTTCAGATATCTGCATGAGTTTGAAGACAAGGATATATATGATCAATTAACATTGTTTTAACGGTACCTCTTGGGTACCAGGTACCGTACCTGGTACCCAAGAGGTACCGAAGAAGGCTAATTATTAATCTGTCTGACCGGCCTAGCTTCAATGTATCCTCTGTAGCCTATAGGCTCAAGCTGGAATCTTGGGGCATCCTCATCTGCCCACCTGAAGCCATATATCTCCGGATTATAGTCTTTCATCACTTCCCATAGTTCTCCTATGGCATCACCGAAATTTTCTTCATCATATGGTTGGCCTTGAAATACCATCATCTTACATGGAGGTAAATCTATTATGTCAAATCCATCCGGTACATCGCCCTCATAATTAACAGGTACCTCAACACCTTGAACGTACTTGGATGTACCGGGCTTAATCATATTGTCCGGCAACCACAATCCCATTGGCTCATATATAGCTTCCTTTATGCTTACCAGGATACCCCATATATCACAACCAACCTCTTCACAGTATTCAGAATATTCTGTTGCCTTAATCCCCCGCTTTAAAATCAGCTTTCTTGCGGGCCTTTCAATTACCTGTACGAACACGGTATTTGTTTTTTCATTCTTTGCCATATTATTATCTCCTTTTTCAAAAGTAAGGTAATAATCGCGGATACGAGTGGGCATAAACAGCTGTATCGGTGGAGTTCTCTTGCAATAATCCTTAGGGGTCATACCAAACTTCTTAGAAAATGCTCTTGTAAAACCCTCATGAGAATCAAACACAAAATCAAATGCCACATCAACTATCTTACTGTCCGTGTCCCGTAGCTTCAGTGCAGCTTTGGACAACCGTAGATCCCTGATATATTCAAATGGGGTCTTTCCGGTAAGCTCCTTAAAAATTCTTGCCGAGTACCATGGGGAATAATTAGCGACATCAGCCAGCATTCTAAGTGATATGAAATCCTCAACGTGCTCCTCGATATAATCCTGCATATGCTGAACGGCATTTATCTTCTCCCAACGTTCCACTTTCTCACCTCCATAAAGAAGTATAGCGTAAAGATAAATTTAGTTCTTGACTTGAATTGCTAATATCTTTACTTGATTATTCTCAATTATTAAGCTGAGGCTAAACAGTATCTCAATAACAATCA
>JAAYTK010000051.1 GCA_012523775.1 Clostridiales bacterium
ATATGGCAGGTTTATTTAGTGTGCTCAAAATTAGCCTTTAGAGACTATAAGCATTAAAACAGCTCTAAGCCCAGTAATGGAGCATGATTCAATAGAATCACACCCCAAGACTTGACAAAGAGCCTAAATTTTCTTTAGAAAGTGGCCTTAATAAGTCCAATATTGATTTATTCAATTCTCTTAGCTCTATTCTATATTCCAGTCGAATCCCAACTAAAACGAGTCCTCCTGTGGTCAAATCTTCTTTTTTAAAAATTAATAAAGCTTTGCACCAGCAGGAATGTGGTCATCTACCATAAGAAGATGGAGTTTTTCTTCTCCCTCTTCCTGGTGTACTGCTGAAAGCAACATACCGCAAGAATCAATTCCCATCATTTTTCTAGGTGGAAGATTTACGATAGCAATCAGAGTCTTACCAACCAATTCTTCCGGCTCGTAATATTCGTGAATTCCGCTTAATATCGTACGATCGGAGCCAGTTCCGTCATCCAATGTGAACTGGAGAAGCTTCTTGCTCTTAGGAACTGCTACACACTCCTTAACCTTAACTGCTCTAAAATCAGACTTGCTAAAGGTTTCAAAATCCACCATTTCTTCAAATAAAGGTTCGACTTTCACCTTGGAGAAATCGATTTTCTCAACTGATGTTTCCACTTTTTCAGCATGTACTCCATTGCTGAATTTTTTCTTTTCAGAGTCTAAACTCTTCATCGTAGGGATTTCAGATATACAAAATTCATAAATCTTCATATCCCAACTTATTTCTACATAAATTATTTACCTTTACACCGGCTCATAACATAACTCTACACCAGTCTTTATACACAATGTTCATGTTGGCGTATGATTTGGCGTAATTGGCGTATAAACATTTTCACAGACTAAACCGCACCCGACTTAAATACAGCTTCCAAACCCTCAAATTCTTTTTTCTTCAATTCCTTTGTTACATCCGCATAGATATTTAAGGTAGTGGAAATATCAGAATGTCCTATAGCGTCCTGTATCACTTTAATATTAACTCCGGCTTCACACATTCTGGTTGTAAAGGTATGTCTTAGAGAATGACAACTAAATCTAGGCAACAGAACCGGATTTTCTTCGTTTCTTTCCAGCACCTCATCATTACAATCACGAATAATTCTTCTCAATGCTTTATTCAACGTTCCCTGATGTTGTGCCGCACCAAATCGGTTTACAAATATAAAGTCCGTATATCCATCAATCTTTACACTGCACCGTATTCCATTTGCCATCTGATACTTACGTTCCTCAATGAATGCTTGCTTCACAAATTCAAGCATTGGCACATTGCGAACTCCGGCTTTTGTCTTAGGTGTATTGATGTTGAAATAGCAACCATTCTCGGCATGATTATAATACACAAGCGTATGGTTTACATCTATCAGATTCTCTTTCAAATCAATATCGCACCACCGAAGCCCGGTTACCTCGCCCACACGAAGTCCCGTACCAACCATAACCGCAAAGATGGGATACCAATGGTTATACTGATGATTTCTTCTTAGAAAATCCAGAAAAAGCTCCTGCTCTGCTACTGTCAATGCCTTGCGTTTTTCCGTGTCAAAATTATGAGCCTGCTTCAATTCCTTCAGCACATTATCCGATGGATTATTCCGCAAATACGCATCATCCACAGCCATATCCAACACCTGATGTAACACCGTATGAATACTGTCTATCGTAGACACCTTTAACGCCCTTTCATCTGCAAGCATATTATAAAAACGCTTCACATCTGATTTCTTTAACTGTGATACCCTTGTATTGCCAAAATCCGGCTTTACAAACTGCTCATACATATACTTGTAATTTTGAAAAGTATTGTCCTTC
>JAAYTK010000052.1 GCA_012523775.1 Clostridiales bacterium
AGAAACAGAGAAACAAATAAAGGATGCAGAATTATTTTATAATGTGATTAAAAAATACATAGATAAAAGAGTAGATTTACTAACTTAGATAATACATAAAACTCTTATGAACATTGCATTTCAAGTTATTGCGTACGGTGACTCCCTAGACTGGAAGGACTACGGTGCTGACAGCATAGTAAAGAAATGTACCGAGCATAAGAAGCTTGGCAAAGGCTCAATTATACTTCTACACAATGGGGCAAAGCATACTCCTGAGGCTTTGGAGAGAATCATCTTAGGACTTAAAGAGAAAGGCTATGAGTTGGTACCCATATCACAGCTTATACATAGAGGAGAATACACTATTGACCATGAGGGAAGGCAGCATATGAAGTAGGTAATTATGTATCTATAATAATTATAAGAGACAAAGGATTATATAGATATAAAATGGAAAAGTAAAAGAGTAATATAAAAGAAATAAAAAACATATTAAAACTAACTGGGGGATAATAAATGCTCCCGGTTTTTTTATAATATTGAATAATGCAAAAATGCTATTCGTTGTATATATGGCTTTTTTATGACGTAATGCAAAGCTAATTGCGGGATTATGTAAAACATGGTAGTATGTAAATAAGTTAATTATCCCAAAGAAGAAGCAGAAAAGCAAAAATGGGAGCAAGGTGAGTTTTATGGATTTATCAAAACAGAAACTTTCCAAGAAATGAATATTATCGATTTTGAGGATGGGAGAGGAGATGTTCTATGGAATATCATGTATCAATACAGGGAAATGATCAGGCAAAAGGAAATGCCACTCAACCTTTTCGTACAATTTCGCGGGCTGCAACTCTTGCAATGCCCGGTGATACAGTTATTGTTCATGCAGGAGTATACAGGGAATGGGTTAATCCGGTAAATGGAGGAACTAAAGAGCATAGAATAATATATCGATCGGCAGGAGACGGGGAAGTAGTTATTACAGGTGCTGAACGAATTACAGACTGGGTCGCTGAAGGAGACAATGTTTGGACCACAGAAGTATTTAATTCCATATTTGACGAACGTAACCCCTTTGAAGTGGAGTTAAGTGGAGACTGGCTGTTTGATGGGGAATTCCCGGTTCATCTTGGTGATGTATATTTGGATGGCAAATCCTTGTATGAATGCGAAAGTGTTGATAAAGTACGAATGCCCGAAGTTTGGCCCGAAGCAAAATATCCCAAGGACTCACTATTAAAATGGTATGCCGAAGTTGGTCCTGCAACAACAAGAATATGGGCCAATTTTGGAGGAAAAGATCCTCGTAAGGAAAATGTAGAAATAAGTGTCCGTACTTATTGTTTCTGGCCTGAGAAACCGGGGCTTAACTATATAACCGTAAGTGGCTTTACACTTCGTCAAGCATCTCCGGGGTGGGCACCGCCTACTGCCTATCAGGAAGGTTTGATTGGACCTCACTGGAGCAAGGGATGGATTATTGAAAACAATATTATCTGTGAATCCAAAAACGTTGGTATTAGCTTGGGTACAGAAATCAGTACCGGCCATACAAAGTATTTTGGTAAGCATATGAAAGGCGGCACTCAACGCGAGCAGGAGGTTATTTTAAGAGCCTTACGTTCTGGCTGGCATAAGGATAGAGTAGGCAGTCATATCATTCGATCAAATGTAATCCATGATTGTGAACAGGCTGCTATTGCGGGTCATATGGGTGGAGCCTTCAGTCGTATTTATCAGAATCGTATTTATAATATTCATCACAAAATGCTTAGACACGGCGCCGAAGTAGCAGGAATCAAGTTGCATGCGGCTTTGGATACGCAAATATATGAAAATAAAATCTATGGCTGTTACCGAGGGATTTGGCTTGACTGGCAGGCGCAGGGTACCCGCATCAGCCGGAATGTATTATTTGACAACCTTTCTGAGGACCTTTTTGTTGAGGTGTGTCATGGTCCTTACATGGTTGATCACAATCTATTCCTGTCACCTATGAATTTTAGAAATATGGCACAGGGTGGTGCATTTGTCCATAATCTATTTACAGGTAGATTTGTAGTTCGTTCAGAAATTACTCGTACCACACCCTATCATTTCCCTCACGAGACGGCGATGGCGGGCTATTCCAATATCACCGGAGGCGACGATAGGTACTACAACAATATCTTTTTAGGGGATAATGATGCCAATAAGGAAGCTGTTCCCATAACCTTCTTTGAGCATCTTCCGCTAAAACCCAGAGATATAGTTGGAGATGACGGGAAGACAGTAATGGATGGTGTTCCGGACGATTCTATTTGTTATCTGCATCCTGTGGGACTAGGGGCATACAACAAACACCCAAATGCGAAGGATAAGCAATGGTGGGAATATAGCAGAGAGGAAATTGCTGAGATTGGAGATGCCGCAAAGGATTTCTTTATTGGAAATGCAGTTCTTTCAGTAGCTATGGGCGGAAACATATACCTTAACAATGCGGTTCCGAGTATTCATGACCCGAATCCTAAGATTTACGAGCAAAAGTGCATAAAGGTGGATATTAATCTTGCTCAGAGCACAGTAAAGATTCAGATTAATGAGCCCGAACTGCTTCGCGGAGCATCTACAACCTTAATTACCACCGACCTGCTTGGCAAAACGTATCACGCCGATATGAAATATGAGGAACCGGATAGTAGACCCTATCGTTTTGACACCGATTTTTATGGAATTAAGAGACCTGAAGCAGATGTCACACCCGGTCCCTTTGAATTGACCCTAAATGGTACCATTGATTTTGAATTTTAGTTTATTAAATTTATATGATAGTATTATGATAAAGTGTTACCTATTGCATATCAATAATTAATATGAGCTGTTGCGCTAAGCGAATAAGCGCACAGCTCATTTTTGATGCTGGTTGTTTTAAAAAGCCTTTTATTTTTCAAAAAATGTTTTAATTAAGGAATTCAGATAAGCCTGATCCTTTGTTCCCATAAGTTCTCTAGAGGAGTGCATTGCAAGTAAAGGAATTCCGATATCCACTGTTTTAATAGGTAGCCAGGAAGAGATAATAGGTCCTAACGTCCCACCTCCCGGCATGTCTGAACGATTAACAAACTTCTGGTATTTTACTCCTCCGGCTTCGCAAAGCTGCTGAACAATTGCGATAGCCTCAGTATCAAAGGTATATTTTTGGTTACTATCTATCTTAAATACAATTCCTTCATTGAGTGCAGTATAATTAGTCGGGTCGTATTTCTCCGGATGATTAGGATGAACACCATGAGCAACATCAACTGATAGAAGAAAACTATCAGTCAGTCTATCATAAAGGCTGTCTTTTGTAAGGCCTAAGTTTGTAATTATTTTCTCCAGTAAGATGGCTAATAAAGCTGAATCTGCCCCCTGCTTTGATCTACTTCCAATCTCCTCGTTATCAAAGAGTGCTATTAAATTAATGCCATCCTTTCTTCTACCGGTGTGAATTCCCTTTAATAATGACCATACAGATGTTAGATTATCAAGCCTTGGGCAGGATAAAAAGTCGTCATTAACTCCTACAAAGGAACCATCTTCTATATTATAGATATACATATCATAATCCAGTATTCTTAATTTATCTATCCCAAGCTCTCTTGCCAGTACATCTAAAAAGAATTGATCTTCCGATATATCTTCATTGGCCATAGAGATTAAGGGGAGAGTGTCTATCTGTCGGTTTAATTCAACTCCTTTATTCACCTCTTTATTTACATGGATGGCCAGATTAGGGATAATTAGCAGAGGCTTTTTAAAGTCTAACAGTCTCATTTCCGGGTGAAATGGATCTTCACTTCTTAATGCTACTCTTCCTGCTAGTGATAATGGGCGATCTATCCATGTATTTAAGATCGGGCCCCCATAGACTTCTGTATTTAATTTACGATAGGCACCGTTTTTTATGTCTGCATTGGGTTTTACTCGAAAGCCTGGATTATCTGTATGAGCAGCCGCTATACGAAAGTTCTGCCCGCTCTCCCAGTCCTCTCCAATTGTAAAAGCAAACAGGGAGGTAGCATATGGTTCGATATAGTATCCTCTTCCTTTCTCTAATTTCCATTCCTCTTTCATATCAAGAGCTGTAAACCCAGCTTGTTTTAAGTATTCTCTGCTTTTCACCACCACACGAAGGAGGTAAGGTCATGCAAAGAAATATTTCTGCGGCAATTTGCGGTGCAGGTAATATTGCAAAGTCACATGCCATAGTACTGCGTGAGATGGGTATCCCGATTCTACTGGTGGTAGACATAAATGAAGAGAGGGCAAAAGCCTTTGCAGAGAAGTATGGTGTTGAGAATTATTCTACTAATGTAGATGATATCTATAAAACAAAGGCAGACTGTGTTCATGTGTGTACACCGGCCAATCTGCATTTTGATATGGTTAAAAACCTACTAGAAAAAGGCTATCATGTGTTTTGTGAAAAACCTCTATGCTTTGATAATGAAGAGGCGAAAACACTTTATAGACTGGCAAAGGAAAATAACAGATTACATGCAGTCGGCTTTAACGTACGTTTTCACAAGGGTGTTCAGGAGGCCAGGAAATTGGTGGCAGGCCCGGATTTTGGCCCTGTTAAATTGATACATGGAACTTATCTTCAGGAATATCATGTGTTCCCTGCTCCCTATGATTGGAGATATAATGAGAAGCTGGCCGGACGTATGAGAGCCGTTACAGAGATAGGCTCACACTGGTCAGATCTGGCTGAATTTATATCAGGGAAGCGTATCACTGCGGTGTCAGCACTCTTCTCAAATTTCACACCTACCAGAGATCTGATGGATGGTATGATGTATGCTCCCGGAAGTAAGCCGGGAAGCGAAGAAGTTACAATTAACTCGGAGGACGCCGCCCTTGTTCATTTTCAGTTTGAGGATGGAGTTGTCGGAAGCGTTGTATTAAGCGAAGCATCCGCCGGTCGAGTGAATCATCTGTCTATCGAAGTCACCGGACAAAAACAGAATGTATGGTGGCACTCAGAGGAAAATAACAGGTTAAATATCGGTAATAAGAATCAGGGTGTTAATACTTGGGTATTCCCCTTCAGCGGAGGGTTTAGAGATACTTTAAGGGGATTATTTGCCACATTCTATGCAGATATCGAACGCGGTTATGCGGACGAGAACTCAATCTACCCAACTCTATATGATGGTATGCGTAATGTATTAATATGCAATGCTATCTATGAGAGTGCAACTAATTCAGGAAAATGGATTTCTATATAGGAAAGGAGAATTATTATGAAACCTAATATCACACCGGAGCAAATTAAAAAGCATTACAACATGGTACCTCTTCAAGATGAGGGTGGCGTATTTCATCAGTCTTATATCAGCGATGAGATACTTCCTGCTTCTGTAATTCCAGGAAGAGAGGGTGATCATACCGTTGGCTCAGCAATAATATATTTACTTAGTGGGGAGACCTATTCTCGTATGCATCGCTTACCTACTGATGAGATTTTCCATTTTTATATGGGTGAACCCGTGGAAATGCTTCAGTTATATCCCGACGGTACAGGCGAAATAATCAGAATGGGACACAATATCCTAGAGGGAGAAAAAGTTCAGGTTACGGTCCGTAGAGGAGTATGGCAGGGAACCAGATTGGCACCCGGCAGCAAATGGGCATTATTAGGAACCGTTATGGCCCCCGGCTTTAAGGAAGTAGACTATGAGGACGGAATTCTGGAAGAGTTAATTGCACAGTACCCTCAGTTCAGCGAGGAGCTTAAGCTTTATGCCGGAGCACCTGTGTACGAATAGGAGGATTCCAATATGCGAATGTATGACATTATTGCTACAAAACGAGATGGCAAGGAATTGAATTATGATGCCTTAAAGACCTTTGTCGATGGTTATTGTGATGGCAGTATTCCCGATTATCAGGCAAGTGCACTGCTTATGGCCATGCTGTTAAAGGGTATGACACATCAGGAAATAGCAGAGCTTACTGATATTATGGCTAAATCAGGAGATATAATTGATCTGTCAGGTATCGATGGAATTAAGGTAGACAAGCACTCCACCGGAGGCGTCGGTGATAAAACGACATTAGTAATTACTTCAATTGTAGCAGCCTGTGGTAAGAAGGTTGCGAAGATGTCCGGTCGTGCATTAGGACATGCCGGAGGAACAATTGACAAATTAGAGTCTATTCCCGGATTTAAGACTGAGCTAACCGAGGAAGAGTTTATTGAGAATGTTAATCGTATTGGCTGTTGTATTGCCGGTCAGACAGGTAATATTGCACCTGCTGATAAAAAGATATATGCCCTGCGTGATGTTACAGGAACTGTTGAGTCCATACCGCTTATTGCCAGCAGTATCATGAGTAAGAAGCTTGCATCGGGTGCGGATAAGATGGTCTTGGACATTAAGGTAGGAAGCGGAGCTCTTTTAAAAACACAGGAAGAGGCTGAAGAACTCGCTGAGATTATGATTCAAATAGGTGAGCGTAACGGCAAAGAGACAATAGCGCTCCTTACTGATATGGATACACCGCTAGGTTATGCAATCGGTAATCTAAACGAAGTTCGGGAGGCTTATCAGAACGTTCTGGGTCAGGGACCCTCTGATTTAATGGAAATATGCCTGGTTCTTTCTGCTGAGATGCTAAAGCTTGCAGGATATGGCAGCTATGATGAATGTTATCAGGCCGCCAAGGAGGCAGTTGCCTCCGGTAAGGCTAAGGCGAAGTTTATTGAGCTTGTAAAGAACCAAGGTGGTGATATATCTGTACTTGAGCCTGTTAATGATGAAGAGGTTATCACACAGGAACTTGTAGCAAGTGAAGACGGTTATATTCAAAGCATGGATACAGAAGCTCTTGGTAAAGCCAGCATGTTACTCGGATCCGGAAGAAAGACAAAGGATGATAAGATAGATTATAAGGCTGGTATATATCTTCATAAGAAGACAGGAATGAAGGTAAGTAAAGGCGATGTATTGGCAACACTGTCAGCTACGGATGCATCAAAATTTGATGAGGCTCGCAAAGTACTGGCGACGGCATATCGATATAGTGACAAACCTGTTGAGACTAAGCCGATTATCATTGCCAGAGTCGATAAACATGGAATAAAGAGATACTAAAGGAGGGTGCATGAGGAAATATTTAAATGATGAACAGGCAAAAGAGGCAATAATTGAGATTGGCAAAAGAATGTTTGCGAAGGGATTCGTTGCTGCCAATGATGGTAATATAAGCGTCAAGGTTTCCGATAACACTCTTTGGTCGACTCCGACACTGGTGTCTAAGGGATACATGACAGAGGATATGTTGGTTAAAGTGGATTTGGATGGAAATATTCTGGAGGGCAGTTTAAAGCCTTCATCCGAGCTTAAGATGCATCTTCGTGTCTATAAGGAAAACCCGGATGTATATGCGGTTACTCATGCTCATCCACCAGTTGCGACTGCTTTTGCCATAGCAGGTATTGCTTTGGATCAGGCGATTTTGCCTGAAGCTGTCGTTAATTTAGGAGTAGTGCCGGTGACAAAGTATGCCAGTCCCGGAACGAAGGAAGTGCCTGATTCTATAGCACCATTTTGCAAAACTCATAACGGTGTACTGCTGCAAAACCATGGAGCATTAACATGGGGCAGGGATCCTTTTGAAGCCTACTATCGCTTGGAATCTCTTGAATTTTATGCCACGGTATCAATGTATACACGTAATATTTTAGGCAAGCAGATAATACTTAATGATGAACAGATAAATACCCTGATTTCTATCCGTGAGAGCCTTGGTATATACACCGGTGGAATTCCTGTGGGTAGCAATCCGAATCAATAACATATAATCTGTTTAGCACTTGGCAGTTTACTGCCGGTTTAATATAAAAGATAGTTATCCTTTTTTAAAAAAGGATAACTATCTTTCTTAAAAATCACTATATTTCTTTATCTTATTCATAACCCTCTCTGCTTCCTTACCCTCCAAAGGTGTAGGCTGATAATTATTTCTGTTGCTTACCGAGGAAATCGAACAGGGAATTACCTCATATTCCTGGGATATGAGCTCACCATTTTTAAAATTAAACCTTTGAATATATATCATGGTATCCTTATCCTTAGGATTCTTATTGCCTCCAAAGCAGAAGTTCGCAAGACTATATACAATCTGCTTTCCCTTATATTCCTCTATACCCTGAATAACATGGGGATGTGCTCCAAGCACCAAATCTGCTCCGTTATCTATCGAATAATAAGCCAGTTCCTTCTGAGTTGAATTGGGCCAGTAATCTCTTTCGATTCCCCAGTGAAACATGATAATAACCAGATCGGTATCCTGGCTTTTAAGTTCATCGATTGCATTCTTTATATCATCCTTTTGCTTATCGGTTATCTTCATACAGTAATAACCGAGTACCCCTATCTTGATATCCCTCACCTGTGTGATATATTTATGCTCATATCCGAAATATCCTATCCCGGCTTTTTCTAAGGTCTCCAAGGTGTCCTCATATCCTTTTTCAAGATAATCGAGGGTATGATTGTTTGCAATACTGACAGCCTCGATATTTCCTTGCTTAAGGATCTCCACATAGGAGGGATCGGCTTTAAATCTAAACTTCTTATCTGCCTTCTTAGTAGCCGTTGTCAAAGTAGTCTCCAGATTTACAATGGTCAGATCGTCTGCTTCAAATATACCCTTTACATTCCTAAAGAAATACCCATAATCTCCGTTCTGTTTTTTCAGTTCATGGTCAAAGGTTCTTTCCCATCCGAAATTCTCGTCTCTGCCTAAGGTAACATCACCTGCAGCGCTGATTGTAATAGTATCATATATATCCTGGGTTATAATTTCCGCTTCATCTTCAGTATTCGTTTCATTCAAATCGCTTTCTTCTATGTAAGTATCGTCCATGCCGATTTTATCTGTGTAAGCTTCGTCTATGGCTGCTTCGTCTGTATCATTTTCCTCTATGCTGATGTCATCATGCTCATCCGTTATATCTAAGCCGTTATTGTCAGGAGTATCTGTCACAGCGTACTCATTATTTTTTATATCATACGTAACATCAGAGGCTATGGCCTCAGAAACGGGTTCGGTATATATCGTTTTCTCACAATCACGCCCAGAGCTTAGATTGTTATTTTTAACAACAATATAAAAGACGACAGTTAAGATTATCAGGCTGACCGAGAGGGTTATAATATTGAATATGCCCTTTTTCTTCATTTTAACTTGTCTCCTTAGTAAATTATCTTTTGTTTTTTTCGTATTTTAACTAATTCTACCATGAACGGAATATATAAAGCAATGTTATAAAAGACTTATAATAACATGCAAAATTTGATTTGTATCAATTCCTTATCTGATTATTTTTGATATAATGTAGCTAATGAAATAAAAAATATTTGAAGAGCGAGGCTATAATATGAGTAGATTTACAGAAATAAAGGAAATGAATTTAAAGACATTGGAGCAATATGTACCTATTGTTGATAGGGTTCATGGTGCAAGTCATCCGGAATTCCATGATGTACGCAAGGTGTTTGAGGAAATCAATCTAAAGTTAAAAAACACAGAAGAGGATATACCCAGCCTGGATGACGAATTTAAAAGGTTAAGGAAGATAACAAATAATTATACGGTACCCGATGATGTATGTGAAAGCTACGAGGCCGTATACAATATGCTAAGTGAGCTGGATAAAGCGTATCATGATTAGTCGGTTCTGTAAGAATAAATCACCTGATATGTACAAGAGAGGAGGGTAAGCCATGCAAAAGCATTTAAATCATATATTACGGAGAAAAAATCAAATAACACTAATAAGCGGAATATTAATTGCACTTGCGTTTATTTCGAAATGGACAATGAATAATATGGACATCTTTATATGGGCATTGATAATCGCTTCAATACTGGGTCTTTTACCAATAGCGATTCAGGCGGTTCAGGCCTTAAGAGTTAAGGTTGTGAGTATAGACGTTCTGGTTACAATAGCTGTTTTAGGTGCATTTATAATAAAAAACTATGAGGAATCTGCAATAGTTACTTTTCTTTTCCTATTAGGGGCATTTCTGGAATTACGTACTCTTAATAAGACCCGTTCTGCAATCAAGGCATTGACAGAGATGGCTCCCGAGAGTGCTCTGAAGATGACGGAGAATGGTGAGTTCGAGGAGGTCGATGTCGACGAAGTGGATGTCGATGACATTCTGCTTGTTAAGACGGGTGCAAAGATACCGGTAGACGGCACTGTTATATCCGGTGAAGGGTATATCAACGAAGCGAGTATAACAGGAGAATCTTTACCTGTAGGAAAAGAAAAGGATTCTAAGGTATATGCAGGGACAATATTGGAGAACGGTACAATTCAGATAGTGGCAGACCGTGTAGGAGAAGACACAACCTTTGGAAAAATTATAGAGCTGGTCGAAGAAGCTCAGGATTCGAAATCGGCAGCGGAACGTTTTATTGACCGTTTCTCAAAATATTACACTCCGGCTGTTCTTGTATTGGCTTTTGTGGTATGGTTAATATCCAGAGATATTGAGCTTGCCATAACGATTCTGGTTCTTGGGTGTCCAGGAGCGTTGGTTATCGGTGTACCTGTGTCTAATGTGGCAGGTATCGGAAATGGTGCACGTCATGGTGTTTTGCTAAAGGGTAGTGAGGTCATTAATGATTTCAGTCGTGTCGATACAATGCTGTTCGATAAGACCGGTACTCTAACCATAGGAAATCCGTCGGTTGCAGAGACAAGGTATTATACTGAGGATATAGACGAGGTATTAGGCTATCTGGCCAGTATTGAAAGAGAATCCGATCATCCATTGGCAAAGGCGGTCCTGCAGGAAATCGGTGAGAGAGAATTCTCAACGGTCGAAAACACTGAGGTAGTCAAGGGCGGGGGAATTGTAGCCACCGTAGACGGCCACAGGGTCGCCGTAGGTAATGTCGATTTAATGGATAGAGAAAATGTACTACTTGATGAAAATGCTAAGAAAGATGTAGATTACTTAATAAATAACGGCAACTCTCTCGTATTGACCGCTGTTGACGGTGAACTTAAGGTTATGATGGGCGTTCGTGACCGGATAAGACCCGGGGTTAAAGCGGATCTGCAAAGGCTTAAGGATTTGGGTGTAAAGAATCTTGTAATGCTATCCGGTGACAACCAGGGAACGGTGGATGTGGTAAGCCATGAACTTGGATTAACCGAGGCACACGGTAATATGCTTCCAGAGGATAAATCGGAATATCTTAAGAAGCTAAAGGAAGAAGGCCGTATTGTCGCATTCGTCGGTGACGGCATTAATGACAGTCCTTCACTGGCTTTGGCTAATATAGGCATAGCTATGGGAAGCGGTACTGATGTGGCTATTGAGACATCCGATGTGGTATTAATGAACTCTGACTTTGGCAGGTTGCCACATGCTCTTGGTCTGACGAAGGCCATATCCAGAAACATGAAGCAAAACATATTCATAGCCGTAGGCGTCGTGTTAGTTCTTCTTTTCAGCGTATTCTTCAGTGATTGGATGAATATGTCCATAGGTATGTTGGTGCATGAGGGCAGTATCTTAGTGGTTATCATAAACGGTATGAGATTGCTGCGTTACAGACTAAGGGAAAGAAGAAAAAATAAATAATTCATATCAGAAAGGAGTAATATTATGAAAACAGCAAATATTCAATTAGAAACTTTAACATGTCCATCATGTATGCAGAAAGTCGAAGGTGCAGTAAAGAAATTGGACGGTATCGACAAGGATTCATTAAAGGTATTATTTAACTCTAGTAAGGTGAAGGTGAATTTCGACGAAGACAAGATAGGCATAGAACAAATAGAAGAAGCGATTACCAATATAGGTTATGAGGTTATCAAATCCAGCGTAAAATAATAGAAAGTGGCTATTTCATCTGTTTGAAATAGCCACTTAAATTATTTGTAACCTTATTTTTTGTTTCTTACTACACCCTAACAGATTACATGAATATATTCAGGATTAACAACTCGACAAATCCAACTGCCCAAGCAATGGTTGTAGAGACTGACCAAACGCGAATCTGTTCTTTGGTTTCCGTAATGCCGCTTAATCTGTTAACTACCCAGTAGAAGCTATCATTAAAGTATGAGAAGAATAATGAACCTATACAAGCTGCGAATGCACCTAACAGCATGTTTCCACCTGCAGCCTCAACGATAGGAGCGGTGATTCCCGCTGCCGTAATCATGGCTACCGTACCTGATCCCTGCACGAAGCGAACCAAGGTGGCGATGAGGAACGGAAGAATGATGATAGGAATTGATGCAGCAGCCATTCCTTCGGCTATATAATTACCTACGCCTGCTGATTTAATAACCTGACCTAATGCACCTCCGCCACCTGTTACGAAAATGATAATTCCTGCGGATTTCATACTGTCTTCAAGTTCGCTAATTACATCTTTTCTTTTTTTACCTACTGTCAATGTATAGATTGATATCAATAAACCTATAGCGACAGCTATTACAGGTTGTCCCAAGAAGATTAATGCTGCATAGAATCCTTCAGTTAATTTCATTGCATTTAATACCGTATTAAGTAGTATTAGTAAAATTGGTACAATAAGCGGTAAGAAGGATAAGAATGCAGAAGGGGTCTTGTTATTCTCATCATGTAGATTCTCATAGGTCGGTTTCTGATATTCCGGTCTTACCCATGTATCAATTTCATCGCCAGGTAATTGGTATATCTGCTTATTCATATACTTGGCATAGAGTGTAACTGCAATTGCCATCGGTATAGATAAGACAATTCCCATAAGTATGAATTTACCTACATCTACACCAAATGTACCTGCCACACCTAAAGGACCCGGAGTAGGTGGTATAAGGGAGTGAGTTATAACGAGTCCTCCGGCCAATGAAATTGAAAGTGCAACTATAGATTTTTTGGTCTTACGTGACAGAGCCTTTGCCAATGGAGAAAGAATAACAAAGCCTGAATCACAAAAGATTGGTATGGACACTAAGAAGCCTGTGATTGAAAGAGCCCATTCCTCGCGGCCTTTTCCAAATAGCTTCAGGAAGGTCCTAGCCATTTTTTCTGCCGCACCTGACAGTTCGAGCATTTTACCCATCATTACACCGAATCCGATGATGATACCGATGCTGCCCAGCGTTCCTCCAAAGCCGGAAGTTATTGCGGTAATTGTATCAGATGGATTTAGACCACCTACTATACCTACTATTACAGCCGCAATAATTAATGCTAGAAATACATGAATCTTTGTCTTTAGGATCATTAGAATAAGTGCGAGTATTCCGATAGCTAATCCTATCAACATCTGTGAACCTGATACATCCATAATACCTCTCCTTTCGTATTACATTTATAAAGATTGCTTTGTGAAATTGGGAGAATACTTTGCTCCTATAAGAATAGCCTCTACCATACTTATTTCACTTGCAATTCCTTTTCCTGCTATGTCCATTGCAGTTCCGTGGTCTACAGAGGTTCTGAGAATCGGCATTCCACCTGTGATGGCAATGGTTCTATGAAAATCCAAGGTTTTGGTTGCGATATGTCCCTGATCATGATATAGGGACAGTACGCAGTTAAAGCGTCCTTCCATAGCCATATGAAATACCGAATCTGCACCGATGGGACCAACCACATCGTAGCCTTCTGAGCGAAGCTCCTCTACTGCGGGGGTTACTTCATTAACCTCCTCATATCCGAATAGGCCATTCTCGCCGCTGTGAGGGTTGAGTCCTGCAACTGCCATGGTACCTTCCTTGACACCCAGAGTATTCAGAACATCCTTGCATCTTTTAACATAATCCTTAATTCGGGCTTTGGTTACCAAATCACAAGCCTCTCTTAAGGATACATGACGGGTCAGGAAGAAAACTCTAAGTCCCCGAACCTCGAACATGGTAAGAGGATCCTTCGTGCCTGTTAATGCTCCGAATATCTCTGTATGACCGATAAAATTAATACCGCCTGCCTTAAGAGATTCTTTATTAATCGGTGTAGTAGAAACGGCATCTACTTCTCCTGCATTGGCAAGCTCAATGCTCTTTTCAATATATTCATAAGCGGCCTTACCACACATACCACTTACTTCACCATACTTAAACTCATCCATATTTACGTTGTCTAAATCGATAAGATTTAATACATTTTCTTCAAACACACCTTCGCTTGGCTTGTTGATAATGTTTATTTTTAGTGGTATTTTAGTGAATTTAATCGCATCATCCATTATCTTTTTGTCACCGATAATAACACAGCGGGCAGCCTGAAATACATCTTTATTGGCAATGGACTTTACTACTATTTCGGGTCCGATACCGGCGGGATCTCCTATTGGAACCGCTATTAATGGTTTCATATCATCACCATTCCTTTCGTCAGTAATATTTTCTAATTATATCCTTATTAGTGTTAGCTATAGATACCATTTTTATTTTTTACATATATGGATTACATATATAATTTTTCCTTCAGATATTGGATACATTGTTTTAGGGAATTCTTATCTCCCGCCATACCGCCCTTGGTAACGACATTTAAACCACTAAATTCACCACCGATAAATTCTCCGTAAGAAGCCAATGGAACGACTTCATCAAGCAAGCGGATACCGTAAGTTTGAAATCTTTTGCTAATTGCAACGGTGATATCACCACCACTGGAATAAAGACCCTTAAAGTCAGTATTCTTAGTTAATATCTGATATGTTATTTCTGCCAATGAGTCGTTAATAAGATTGCTGATATCTTCAGTCGAAACATTAAAGCGTCTGGCATAGCTGTCCAAATCCAGTCTGTTTTCCGGCATAATACCGTCACCTATTACAGTACAGAGGTCGTAATCCTCACAGTTATTAATTATCTCGTCAATAACCCTGTTTATCTCCTTGGTTCTTCTGTCGACGCTTTCTACCAGCTCTCTGGTGTCAACATATACATTATAAAATTTCTGGGATAAAAACAGCTCGTCCACCTGTATTTTAGCCACTTCATTTACACTACCGATAGTGGCAAGAACCTTATTCTTACTTCGTACTTCATTGGGTGTTATAAGCTTTCTGGATATGGCAGCAGTAAAGGTTCCGGGATCAACAGCAACAAATCGTATTTTGCTTTCAATTACACCACCTGCAATAACATCCAGATCCTCTCTCGAAATACAATCGAATATAATTATCCGTACACCCTCTTTTTTGTATTCATTGATTTTCTCTGCTAAGTGCTTTTCTCCCTTCATTATATCGCCGATAAAAAGTGATTTAACCGGATACTTGGTCTGCTTTTCAAATACCTCTCTTACCGATGATGTTCTAACCGGGTTCTTGGGATCTGTTGCAGCGGCCGTCTTATGGAGAGGGACTGAGTTTACAAGCATATAACCGCCGGAAACGATACGGTTAGCCTCAGGGAAGCAAGGAGCGGCAATAGCTATATATTCATCACCTAGTGCGTCTAAAAAAGCATCGGTTTCACTTCCCAAGTTGCCTCTTAATGTACTGTCTATACGCTTGGAATATACTTTAACACTTTCATTTTTTAGAAGCTTAGCCACGTTATAAACCCGATTATAAGCAATAGACGCTTCGATCGCTCTGCTGTCGGTTGGATATATAATACAATCACTGTCAGACAAAAGTTTAAGATCCAATCGTTCAGAGTTTAAAACTGTATATGCTTTATAATTAGATTTTGTCAGTAATACCCCGGTTGCATTGGCACCGGTTAAGTCATCTGCAATTACTACACACTGCGCCATTTTTTAAATCCTCCTCATAAAATATTAATTTGTTAAAGCTTATAACGGAGGATTTATCCTCCTCA
>JAAYTK010000053.1 GCA_012523775.1 Clostridiales bacterium
ACAAACTCTAGCTTATTGCTATCCGTTTCTATTACTGTTTTGTGGTTTCGTTTAATGAAAATCTATTTTGAAGTCTCCATGTGATAGACTTCAGTTTTTTAGAATTTTCAGGGTTGTTTCACTGTTCAATTATCAAGGTACAAATGCTCTAATGCTTTACTATTAGTGCCTGCTGTGTTTTAACGTCAGCTTGACTATAGTATCATGCATTAAAAATTTTGTCAACTACTTTTCTAATATTTTTTTAAGAATTCTGGTGCATTTATTTATAATGCATTGCTTTTGAAAAGTAGAACGGAGAAAGAGGGATTTGAACCCTCGCGCCGCTATTAACGACCTACTCACTTTCCAGGCGAGCCCCTTCAGCCTCTTGGGTATTTCTCCACGACTTCGAAATGTCTAAATTGTTCGAACAATAAAACCACCATATTGTGGCGGTTTGATTTTTAGCGGAGAGGGTGGGATTCGAACCCACGGTTCCTTGCGGAATCACTGGTTTTCAAGACCAGCTCCTTACAGCCACTCGGACACCTCTCCAAACGTCGCTTAGCTATTGTATCATCACGACAATCCTCTGTCAAGTGGTTTTGAATTATTCATCGAGAATTGTGCATTTTTTGATTACAATTTAAAAGATTTCGAAATTTCTGCCTGCTTTTTTATCTCTTGAGCCAATATTAAATCGTCCGGTGTAGTCAGTTTTATATTATTATAATCTCCCTTTACTATTTTTACGGGACGCTTAATATACCTTTCATAGACCATTGCATCGTCAGTGATTACTTTTCTGTCAGCCTCTTCCTCTTCAAACAGTAGGGCATAGGCCCGTCGTATGGATGAATATTCAAATGCCTGCGGTGTCTGAGCCATCCACATATATTCTCTGTCAGGCGTCTCTTTAATCCACCCGTCCTTATCAACAATCTTTATGGTATCCTTAACCGGTGCTGCCACTATACATGCCTTGCTCTGCCGTACCACTTGAATCACTTCATTTATTAAGGCTGTGGATATAAAGGGTCTGGCTCCGTCATGAATCAGTACATAATCTGTCTGCTCTATGGCCGAAAGCGCCAGTCTCACAGAGTCATATCTTTCCTTTCCGCCCTCAACTATACGGGTTATTTTTTTAAAGCCATAGGGTTCAATAATATTATGTGTGCAGTAGTCTATCTGTCCATGACCGCATACTATGATAATTTCATCTACAAGGCTATCCTCAAATGATTTTATGGAATAAAACAGAACAGGCTTATCCTCCAGCATAATAAACTGTTTTGCAACCGGAGTGTTCATTCGTTTACCCTGTCCTGCTGCCATTATTACAGCTGTAACCTTATTTTTCATATTCCTCCCACCTTAGTCATATCACTGCTGTTCCTGTAATTTAATAATCTTAACATACATTATCTTTCTCCGATTTTCAAATTGGGAACAGCATTCAAATCGAGTCCGCTGAAATTCCCCTTGATATATTCATAATAAGCAGCCGTACCAATCATAGCCGCATTATCCGTGCAATAAATCGATGAAGGGCAATAAAATTCCAATCCGTTTTCCTTACATGCATCAGACATGGATCTCTTTAGTGCCGAGTTAGCTGCAACACCCCCGGCTATAGCAACCTGCTTCATTTGAAAATCCTTTGCAGCGAGTATAGTCCTGCTTACCAGCACGTCAATCACTGCCTCTTGGAATGATGCTGCCACGTCGGCTCTGTTTATTTCCTCATGCTTCATTTCCATCGAATTAAGATAATTTAGTACAGCTGACTTTAATCCACTAAAACTAAAATCATAGGGTGCACCTTCGATGCTTGCCCTGGGAAATTGGATAGTATCAGCGTTTCCCTGCTTTGATAATTTATCAATCTTCGGACCTCCTGGATACCCCAGACCTATAGCCCTGGCAACCTTGTCAAATGCCTCTCCCGCAGCATCGTCCCTGGTTCTTCCTATTATTTCGTATTCTCCGTAATCCTTAACAAGCACCAGATGAGTATGTCCTCCGGAGACTATCAGGCATATAAACGGAGGCTCTAACTGACGGTGTTCAATATAATTGGCCGATATATGCCCTTCTATATGATGTACTCCGATTAACGGTTTCTTTGTGGCAAAGCTTATAGCCTTAGCCTCTGCAACCCCTACCAGTAATGCCCCGACGAGACCGGGTCCGTAAGTTACACCGATTGCATCGATATCATCCAGAATTAAGCCTGCCGTATTCATAGCCTCCTCTATTACCTGGTTGATTTTTTCTATATGCTTTCTGGATGCAATCTCAGGTACAACACCTCCATATAATTTATGGAGCTCTATCTGTGATGATATAATATTGGAGCGTACATCCCTGCCGTTTCTTACTACGGCGGCAGCCGTTTCATCACAGGATGTCTCAATTGCTAATATATTAATGTCATTTCCTTGCATAATTTCCTCTTTCTGCTTTCGTTAATATTAAAGCTAATTCCTGCTGTCAGTCATGTACTCCCAGCCAAGAATCTTCCACTTATTTTCCTTGTCCTTTCGTAAAATGTAGCGTCTAAGCTCAGATGTTTTTCCCTTGCCTGTAATAGTAAATGATATAAATGCTGTGGAATACTGCTTCCCATCTATAGCGTAGTTTTCTTCTTTATCCTCACTTACCACCGCATTATACTCTATACGCCAATTCATCTGATTCCAATATGCTATGTCAGAATATAAGTCAGTTAAATATTGTTCCTCCGGATTATTTTCCAAAAACTCCTCATCATATAGCTCTCTTATCTTTATGGCTAAATTCTTAATTTCATCATCTTCGACTCCCGAATACAAAAGCCTTGTCATATCACCATGAAGCATGGCAACATCTCTTGGCTCTTTGGGATATTCCTTTTCAAAATCAATCTCCAGCAGTTTTTCTGCTTCGGATAATTTTTCCATAGATGTTTCCTTGAGCTTGTCTGCCTGCTTAGACTGATTCACATATATCATAACAAGCACAACTGCAGCAATCGATATAACCGTAAATATAGCCGACATTGGTCTCTTTGCATTTTTCATTTGAACACCTCCCACTAATTTAAATAATGCCTACTCATTCTTATCAAATTCTAAGGTAATGCTCTTTCTGTCCCTCCCCGGGATTGTATTTGGAAATATGCGTTTAGCCTCATCGACAAAATCCTCAGGCCTGGCTAAAGAAGGGCTGTAATGTGTCAGCCACAACTCCTTTACATTAGCCTCTTTGGCAACAGTAGCCGCTTCACTGAAGGTCATGTGCTTATATTCCTTAGCCTTTATATCCTTTTCCTTATCGCCGTACATACCCTCGCAAATTAATAAATCCGCTCCTTTGGCATTATGAACAATTGCTTTAGTAGGTCTTGTATCAGTACAGTAAGTTAGTTTGATACCCTTTCTCTCGGGCCCAAGTACCATGTCTGGTGTATATGTCCTGCCGTCTTCCACCACGGTCTCACCCTTTTGAAGTCGGTTCCATAGCTTAATGGGAACCTGATTTTCTTTAGCTCTTTCGGGGTAAAACCTACCCCCTCTTTTAATTAAAATACTATAACCATAACAGGGAATGTTATGCTTAACATAAAATGCCCTGATGGTATATCCACATAAGTCTAATTCCTGCTCAGGCTCCGTAAGCTCAATAAACATAATTTCAAACGGTAGCTCAGGAGCTATCACTCTTAAGGAATCTACGACTCTTTTCAACCCCTTGGGACCGACCATATATATAGGTTCTGTCCGATCCGAATTACCCATTGATAATAATAATCCCGGGAGTCCGCTTATATGGTCCCCATGAAAATGTGTTATACAAATGATATCTATTGAATGAACACTCCAACCTTTTTCTTTAATCGCTATTTGTGTTCCTTCTCCACAATCAATTAAAAGACTTCTTCCATTATATCTGGTCATCAGGGCTGACAGCCATCTTCCCGGCAAAGGCATCATCCCACTCGTTCCCAATAAACATACATCTAACATTATACAATCCGTACCTTTCCTAGTGCTAAATTATCTATCTATATTATTTATCGACATTATACAATTTATTATAAAACTAATTCTACTACAAAGCGGTATACGCTACAAGATTTAAATATTAACCTAATCATATATTAAAAAAGAAGACGTTTATCCCTGCATGAATCAGCCTAATGTCGTCTTCCTTTTCTCACCCTATTTTAATTACAGCACTTCTAGTTTTTTTCTAACCTCGACAGGAATCACAAATCCGCTTATTATATTTCGATAACAAGCCTCACACAGATTAAAGCGGTGAATCTGAGTATCCCAATTAGAAAAGTATCCCCATTCCTTAGTTGCCTCAAAGGCATCCTCTTTTAATATACCATTCTCCACCTTAAGCTTTTTTCCACAAGAATTACAGTAGATATGCTTGTCCCCGCTTTCGTTATTTACTGCTCTTTCCACGACCTATCCCTCCTGATTTGATACACGGCAGCTCCAGCTGTTAATATCATTATAAGCCCAACCTAATGATATTTACAGTGGGAATTATTGTATCGGGCTGTTCCACATAATTATAGCATCCTCTGAAGGATTAGAATAAAACTCTTTTCTTATACCCGCCTCTATAAATCCCAGCTTCTTATAAAGTTGTATGGCGGGCTCATTTGACTGCCTTACCTCCAGAGTTAATGAGGTGATACCCCTACTTCGGGCTTGATTAATTAAATAATCCAGCATTCTATAACCGATTCCCTGTCCTCTATGGCTTTCCTTAACTGCTACATTGTATATATGTCCTTCTCCCGCTATACCCCAATAACCGCAATATCCGACGATAATTCCGTCTGTTATTGTAACGATATAATGATTATTCGGATCTGATATTGACTCTAATAATGAGGTTTTGCTCCATGGGTCAGAGAAGGTTTCCTTTTCTATGGCATATACTTCATCCAAATCAGCAACGGTCATATCCCTTATAAGCATCTTTATCTCCTTAACCTCAATAGGCTACTTAGTATCAATGTCCTTCTCACGCCTTAGCTTTTCAGCCCGTTCCCGTTCAGCCTGACTAACCCGTAGATACACAGGCTGATGCTCTGCAGGTGATTCTATACGCTTCTCCTTATAATATTCCAAACCAAGGGCTGCAACTGCTCCTGCTCTCTGTCTGTTCATATGCAAAGATGCGAAACTGTATGCTTTAGCACGCTCTGCTATCCTATCCCTGTGAATAGGTACCCCGTCTCCAAGAAATATTACGCTTCTGTCCTTTGTATTTATTTCATCTATAATCTCATCTATATCTACTACCTTCTGCTCAGATATTACTACAAGCTTATCTTCAATAAATTCATATAATCCTGTATATACCTGATTCCTTCTTGCATCCATAATCGGACATATCATCCGGTCTGTGCCAAACAGATTATAGGCCAGGCTGTCAACAGTCGGTACGGATATTATTGGCTTATCCAAAGCAAGTCCCAGACCCTTAGCAGTTGCCGAACCAATCCTTAGACCGGTAAAGGACCCCGGCCCCGAGGTAACCGCAATCGCGTCCACCTCAGATAAATCCAAGTCCACCATGCGGACTATTTCATCCAACATGGGTATCAATGTCTGCGAATGTGTCTTCTTATAATTTATTGTATATTCTGCAATTATGGTATCCTCCGATGCAATGGCTACAGTTGCCACTAATCCTGAGCTGTCCAATGCCAATATTCTCATTATATCTCACCTTATCTCTAATTAATTTCAATTTCTCTATAATCGTATCCCTTGGCCAAATTCTTCCTGATGTTAACGGTTTTCCTTTCTATTGGAAGAATTTCATTTATCAGCTCTGCCCATTCAATCAGACAGACACCCTCTCCGTAGAAGTAATCCTCATAGCCTATTTCATCCATCTCAGATATATCTCCTATACGATAGACATCAAAATGGTAAAAGGGCATATCCTTGCCCTCATATTCCTGAATAATTGTAAATGTTGGGCTGTTGACCGGTTCTTCCACACCCAGTCCCTTTGCAAAGCCCTGAGTAAATACGGTCTTTCCGGCACCCAGATCACCATTTATGCAATATATCTGGCCCCTAGACGCCTTACAGCCCAAATCATATCCTATTCTGTAGGTATCCTCTGCACTATAGCTCTCAAATTTCATCTGTTTTCCTCTTAAATAAATATTTGTATCTCTATGATTTATTATATCATAAATCCTATATTATCACTTAATTTACTTTAAGAGTACTAAAATTTTATTTCGTTCCTACTAAAGTCTTAATTATTCCACTAATCCTTTTGTATATTACCAGAGTAATCAGCGATACAGCCACTCCCTTAAGAAGATTAAAGGGTATTACTGCATAGAAAACAAATGATGACATACTCTTAATTTTGGAATTTACCTTAGTACCCATTTCAATTAAAGCATCAACAGGCATTTTAAAGAAGTACGCATACGCAGGAAGAAGCACGAAGGCATTCATGAAGCTGCCTAGAACTACCATGCATGCAGTTCCGGTTATCATTCCAATAATTGCGGTCTTTATTGTCTTGTTCCTATAATAAATCATCGATGCAGGTACTATAAATGAACAGCCAATCAGAAAATTAGCCAGTTCACCGACTCCTGCCGTATCAGTGCCTGTTATAACTAAGTTTAATAATATCTTTAACATTTCAATTATAATGCCGGCTACCGGTCCTAATGCAAATGCTCCAATAAGTACAGGTACTTCACTAAAATCCAGCTCATAAAAAGGTGGTGCGAACCACAGGGGAACTTCAAACAGCATTAAAACCACTGAAATAGCTCCGAGTAAAGCCATGATTGTCATGGATTTGACCGATAAAAGATTTATTGCTCTTTGTTTGCAGTCAGTTTTAATCATTTTTATCAACCTCTCCTTTTTGATAAAGGAAAAATCTCGGTTATAGGCTATAATAGCTGCTTAACAATTTTCAATTAAAAGCCCCCGAATATATATCGGGGGCATTATAAGCCAAGCATGACTATTATTCTTCTCACATCCAGACTTTACTGTCGGTTTTGGAATTTCACCAAATCAATCATAGTGAATATCTATTCTACTCACGATGAGTCGCGGACTATACCGCCGGTCGGGAATTTCACCCTGCCCCGAAGATTTACCTTATATTATTTTTACATTATTATCTTATATCAATAATATTTTAATGTCAATAAAATATGAATACAAATATATGATTCATAATCCTATATTTATATGCGATATGCATAAATCCCAGATGTTACAATATCATTGACAATGCAATTCTATTCTTAGAGGCATCAACACTAAGCACCTTGACCTCAACTATATCCCCTACGCTAACCACATCCAGAGGATGCTTAACAAAACGCTTGTTGGACAGCTGAGATATATGAACCAAACCGTCCTGATGAACTCCGATATCCACAAATGCTCCAAAGTCAATAACATTTCGAACGGTTCCCTTTAATATCATGCCTTCCTTTAAATCGGAAATTTCAAGGACATCTGTCCTTAGAATAGGCTTTGGCATCTCATCTCTGGGATCTCTTCCCGGTTTTTCCAATTCCTTTATTATATCCGCTAATGTGATATCACCGATTCCAAGCTCTTTGGAAAGCTTTCCAATATCTCCGATTTTCCTGCTCAGAATTGAGCCGTTATAATCCTGTATTTCATCATCAGAAGCAGTTGCGACGGGAGCAGAAGCTCCTGACACGGCTGCTGCTAAAGCCTTGGCAAGTGCTGTATCCTGTGATTTTACCACCAGACCTGATTTTCTTTTATCCCTGTTACTCTTTGAGACGCTATCCTTTTTAGATTCCTTCTTTGAGCCGGCTGAAGATGCCTTTGCCTGTATTTGCTTTATATCATCCAGGGTCATCCCCAACTTAAGCAACAGTGTCTTTGTAGCCTCATAGGATTCAGGATGAACACCGGTTGCATCCAGAGGATTATCTCCGTCACGAATGCGAAGAAAGCCTGCGCATTGCTCAAAAGCCTTAGGTCCAAGCTTTGCCACCTTTAACAGCTCGTTTCTATTATAAAACCTTCCGTTTGCTTCCCTATAGGCCACAATATTATTAGCTATAGTCTTATTTACACCGGATACATATTCTAATAAAGACACGGATGCGGTATTTAAATCCACACCAACCTTGTTAACACAATCCTCGACCACTCCGGATAAGGCTTCCGAAAGCTTTTTCTGGTTCATATCATGTTGATACTGTCCGACCCCTATAGATTTCGGATCAATTTTAACCAGCTCAGCCAGCGGATCCTGCAACCGTCTTGCTATGGAAGCAGCACTCCTTTGTCCGACATCAAAATTAGGAAACTCCTCGGTAGCCAGCTTACTGGCTGAATATACCGATGCACCGGCTTCATTAACTATTACATAGCTTATAGGTCTTTTAATTTCTTTTATCAGTTCTACAATGACCTGCTCAGACTCTCTGGAAGCGGTTCCGTTACCGACAGATATTATGGTGATATTATATTTATCTATCAGATTCTTGAGTATTCTCTTTGACTCTTCAATCCTGTTTTGCGGAGGTGTCGGATATATAACAACTGTATCAAGAACTTTTCCGGTGCTGTCAACCACTGCCAGTTTACATCCGGTACGATATGCCGGATCCCACCCCAGTACGACATGACCTGTTATAGGGGGCTGCATCAATAACTGCACAAGGTTTTTCCCGAATACCTTAATTGCCCCATCTTCAGCCTTTTCGGTCAGATCATTTCTGATTTCTCTTTCGATTGCAGGAGCAATTAACCTCTTATAGCTGTCTTCGATCATAGCCCTGAGTATATCATTCGTATGAGTATTATCATTGGTAATTATTTTCTTTTCCAGGTACCTAAGGATTCTTTCCTCAGGAGCGGCAATTTTTACAGTAAGGAACTTTTCCTTTTCACCACGATTTATGGCCAGTACCCTATGACCGGCTATCTTTTCGATATCCTCCTCAAAGTCATAATACATTTCATATACCGATTGAGCATTCTCATCCTTTGCTATCGATATAAGCTTTCCTTCCTTCGTGGTGGCTTCACGGATGTAGCTTCTAAACTCCGCTTCGTCAGACACCTCCTCTGCAAGGATATCCATGGCTCCGGCGATGGCTGCCTCTACGGTAGTCACTTCCTTCTCCTCGGAAAGATAATCTTTCGCATGCTCGCTTATCGGTTTGTCGGTTTCCTGAGCCTTTATAATTTCAGCCAGTCCGTCAAGCCCCTTTTCTTTGGCAATCGTGGCTCTGGTTCTTCGCTTTGGCCTATACGGACGATATAAATCGTCTACAACGACCATTGTCTTAGCCTCAAGAATCTGCTGCCTTAACTCCTCGGTCAGCTTACCCTGTTCCTCTATACTATTTAAAACCTGAGTCTTCTTTTCCTCAAGATTTCTTAAATACTGAAGTCTCTCATGAAGATTTCTCAACTGTTCATCATCTAAGGAGCCCGTCGCCTCCTTACGGTATCTTGCAATAAAAGGTATTGTATTGCCTTCGTCAATTAGCTTAACCGCAGCTTCAACCTGCTCTAAGCGTATATTAAGTTCTTCTTTCAGTTGTCTTAAAATATCCATTTCATACTCCTCAATATTAATTTAGTATTTCTTTGATAATTTCAGTACTATTAAATATCGATGCTGAATAGCTGCACCAATTTATAACATTCTTATAATACCAAATGGATCGATGAAAATCAATGAACACTTAATTATCTTGTGTTTGTCCAAATCTTTACATCAATTTGAAATAGTTATATAATATAGGTAGAAAATAAGAAAGGAGGAATCTATGTGATAGGGCCGCTTGGATATTATACTGTGGGAAATGTATCTTGGAATAAACCAATTGAACCTGTAAGTAAGGTCACGAATACGGATCCAATCGGAAAAGATAAAATGCTTGTCAACGAGACAAGACCGGCAGAGTGCCAAACATGTAAGAATAGGAGATATGTAGACGCCTCAAATGACAGCAATGTGTCTTTTCAAACCCCAACCCATATCTCACCTAAATCCTCCTATGCTATGGTCTCTGCTCACGAACAGGAGCATGTTACTAATGCCTATAGAGATGCAAATCAAAAAGGCGGTAGGGTCGTGTACGCCTCTGTCAGTCTTAAAATGGCGGTTTGTCCGGAATGTCATACTCCCTATGTAGCAGGTGGGATTACAAGATCGCAGATAAAATATGATACCTCCAATCCTTATGAAAACATGAGAAAATCCTTGGAGGGCAGTGTTATAAAGGGTATGAATGTGAATTATATAATATAAGGATACGGGGATGTTTTATATCAATAAAACATCCCCTTAAATATGTTAAATCTGAGACAACAGAAACTTCTCATGAACAGCATTCATTGCCTTTTCGACATGAACCTCATCTATTAATACGGTAACCCTAATCTCTGAGGTAGAAATCATCTTGATGTTAACGCCTACATCATACAGGGCTTCAAACATCTTTGCTGCAACACCTGCATTAGTCATCATACCGGCTCCCACTATGGAGACCTTCGCAACTCCTCTTTCGACGTCTATCTTCTGACATTTCAGGCTGCCTTGGCGGTGACGTTCTATGGTGGCTACCGCTTCCTCTAAATCATCCTCTCTAACAGTGAAGCTGATATCCTTGGTTCCGTCTCTTCCGATTGACTGTAGAATAATATCCACATTAACATTATGTCTTGCTAAATGATTAAATAGTTTAAAAGCAACTCCCGGTTGATCATCCAATCCTATTACAGCGATACGGGCTGTATTTTTATCGGAAGCTACACCGCTGACTAGCATTTTCTCCATGTTTACTACCTCCTTAACTATGGTACCTTCAGTTTCATTTAAGCTGGATCGAACCACCAGCTGTACACCGTATTTCTTTGCCATTTCAACAGAACGATTATGCAAAACCCCTGCACCCAAGGATGCCATTTCAAGCATTTCGTCGTATGTTATTTCACTTAATTTCTTGGCTGTGGGAACTATTCTCGGATCTGCGGTATATACTCCGTCAACATCCGTATAAATCTCACATTTGTCTGCATGGAGGGCGGCTGCCAAAGCTACCGCAGTGGTATCCGATCCTCCTCTTCCGAGGGTCGTATAATTATCGAATTTATTTACTCCCTGGAAGCCTGTGACTATAACTACCCGCCTGTTCTCCAGCTCGTTTTTTATTCTGTCTGTGTCGATTCTCTTTATTCTTGCATTGCTGTATACCGATGTGGTATGCATTGCAACCTGATAAGCATTCAGCGAAACAGCCGGTACGTTTAGGGCATCCAATGCCATCGCCATTAATGCCACCGACATTTGCTCCCCGGTCGTAAGAAGCATATCCATCTCACGTTTTGGAGCATTGGGATTTATGTCCTTTGCCATTTGTATCAATATATCGGTTTGTTTTCCCATTGCTGATAATACAACCACTATTTCGTTGCCTTTTTTATAGTCTTCTGCAATTCGTCCGGCAACGTTAAATATTCTTTCTTTATCGGCGACGGATGTACCGCCAAACTTTTTAACTATTAGCATAGCTGCCTCCTAACAATAAATTTTCATCAAATAGTCTGTCAATGACAGTGTGTCCCTTAAGGATAACATTTCCACTCTTTTTAGCCTCAGCTTCATTATAAAGAAAGCTGCTTTCAGTATTCTGTCTACTGTCATATATAAGATATGGTACCGGATCATCGGTATGGGTCCGACAACGAATCGGTGTAGGATGATCGGGCATTATTAGCATTCTAAAATCCTCACCGGCTCCCTCCATTCCCTCCAAGACCGGTCTTATAACTCTTTGGTCCAGATATTCTATCGCTTTGATTTTGTTTTCTATACTTCCCTGATGTCCCATCTCATCCGGTGCTTCCACATGGATATAGACAAAATCATAATCGTCTTTTAGGAGTACCTCCAGTGCAGCCTTAGCTTTACCCTCATAATTAGTATGAAGTGTACCGTTAGCACCCGGTACCTCCAATACCTTCATTCCGGTCCCGACTGCTATGCCCTTTAGTAAATCAACTGCTGATATCATGGCTCCCTTTTTATTATTCTTTTCCTCAAAGGATGATAGTGAGGGCTTTGTTCCTGCTCCCCAGAACCATATGGAATTAGCTTTATTAAGACCTTGCTCCTTGCGTCTTATATTTAGAGGATGATTGTTGAGAATATCGTAGCTTTTTATCATCATCTCCCTTAAGGCTTCTTCTTTAGGAATATACTCTCCTATTATTTTACCCAGAATATCATGGGGTTGTGCAAGGTCAATAACTCTTCCTTGTTCCCATATAGTCAAATGTCGATAGCTGGTCCCGACATAGAATTTATATATATCATTCTCCAGCCTCTTTTTTACTTCCTCCATTAGGATTTCAGCATCTTCTGTGGATATCTCATCAGAGCTGTGATCTATAATGGTTTTATTCTCATAGGAGCCCTCCTCTGATAAAGTCACCAGGTTACATCTAAGGGCTATATCCGTATCCTTCATATCTACCCCTATACTTAAAGCTTCCAGAGGAGACCTTCCTGAATAATAAATACTGGGATCATATCCTAGTACAGAAAGGTTGGCTGTATCGCTTCCCGGCTTCATTCCCTTAGGAATGGTATGGGCAAGTCCTATTTCCGATTTCTTTGCCAAATAATTTAAACAGGGTGTCTTGGCCGCCATCAGTGGCGTTTTTCCATCCAGCATTGGGATTGGTTCATCTGACATTCCATCCCCTAGTATCACAATGTATTTCACGTTCTTATGCCCCTTCTTAAATTAAAATCTTATTCGTATGCTTCCTAATAATCCGTTAATACGCTCTTTCTTTTCCTGCATTTCCCCCTCGGTTATCAGAGGTGTGATAAATGCCAGTTCATTCTTAACAACCTCAGGAACTTCCTCAATCTCTCCAAATATGGCTTTAATATCCTCGTTAGAATTCTTATCCTTTGCAACCCTTACAAAGAATCTGTTCTTAACCTTGTCTATACTAACCAACTCCAGCTTCTTGCTGCTCCATATGGTCCAGATGTTTTTGCTTAGATGCTTTGCAGCATCTACCACATCAGCCACTACAGCACTTGCTGTAGGAAGCTTCCCGGCACCACTTCCATAAAACATTACATCCCCTATGACATTTCCACGAACGTATATGCCATTGAAAACATCATTTACACTATATAGAGGATGATTTGCCCTTATCATAATCGGAGCAACCATTGCAAATACATTATCATCATTTTCCTTAACGCTGGTTGCAAACAACTTAATCCTGGCGTTAAGCGCCTTTGCATAGCTGATGTCTATATCGGTAATATCTGCAATTCCTTCAGTATAAATATCTTCAAAATCTACCTGCATACCATAAGCCAAGGATGAAAGGATTGCTATCTTCCTGCAGGAATCATAACCCTCTACGTCAGCGGACGGGTCTCTTTCCGCATAGCCTAAATCCTGGGCATTCTTTAATGCCTTGGCAAATCCTATTCCCTCTTCGCTCATTTTCGTCAGAATATAATTAGTTGTACCGTTTAAGATACCGGTAATCTCCACTATTTCATCGGCTGTCAACGACTGATTTAAGGGACGAATAATTGGTATTCCTCCTCCTACGCTTGCCTCGAACAGAAAGTTCAGCGCTCTTTCCTTGGCAATATCCAGCAGCTCGGCTCCATGCTTTGCCACCAGCTCTTTATTGGAGGTTATTACGCTTTTTCCCTTAAGAAGCGCTTCTTTTACATAGGTATAAGCGGGTTCAATCCCTCCCATAACCTCGACCACAATTTTAACTTCAGGATCATTCAAAATTATATTTACATCATGAACCAGAATATCCATAATCGGATCTCCGGGGAAATCTCTGATATCTAACACATATTTTATATTAATTGTATCTCCTGCACGTTTGCGAATACTGTCTCCATTTGTTTTTAGGACCTCGACTACACCTGACCCAATCGTACCATAACCTAGTACCGCTATATTTATCATTATAATCCTCCATTCTAGCTGATAAATTTTATTCTCTGGCCAATATTTTGACATAATGAATGCCATCTAACCCTTCAACAGTCTCCAGCATTTCAGAAATTCCTTCTGTCTGTGGTAATATCTCTATACTCAATGTCAACATCGCTATCTTGTTGACCGGAATTGTCTGATGGATTGTTAGGATATTCGCCTGGGATTTCGCAACATGGTTAAGCACCTTTGATAATAACCCGGGAGTATCATCCATTTGTATCATAAAGGTGATTGTCTTTCCTCTTGTATGCTCATAAAAAGGAAAAATATCATCACGATACTTATAAAAGGAGCTCCTGCTTATTTGAACCATGTCAGTTGCCTCCTGTACCGTCATTACCCGTTCCGAATCAAGAAGTCTTTTTGCTTCTACAACCTTAAGAAGTACCTCGGGAACAGCCTTTTTTTTCACAATATAATATTGTTCATCCCTCACTATTACATACCTCCTGACGAATATTTATCATTGCATGTGTGTATCACAGGTACAACTGTCTTTCATAGAAAGAAATCTTATCATATATTTATGTATAATGCAATACTCATTTCCACTTAGAATTGAGAAAAAAACAACTTTGTTACTTATGCTTTGTTATATGTAAAAATATATAAATTTATTGTATAAAATATCATTAAAAAAGAGCCGATCAAGCATATGATAATACACTAAACCAACTCTATGATTATATATTTAATTCATAATAAGATGCATGAAAGCTATAAAATCTTAGAGAGAAATTCCTGTAGTCTTGGATGCTTGGGATTATCAAAAAATTCGTCAGGAGTATTTTGCTCAACTATTTTTCCCTCATCCATAAAAAGTACTCTTGTGGCCACTTTCTTAGCAAATCTCATCTCATGGGTTACGACTACCATGGTCATACCTTCCTCCGCCAAACTGGCCATCAAATCCAATACCTCTCCGACCATTTCAGGGTCGAGAGCAGAGGTTGGTTCATCAAAAAGCATAACATCCGGATTCATAGCTAAGGCTCTTATTATTGCAATACGCTGCTTTTGTCCTCCGGACAGCTTATTGGGGTACGAATCGGCTTTTTCTGTCAGACCGATTCTGTTGAGCAACTCCATCGCCTTGTCCTTAGCATCGGCCTTGGTCATAATACCAAGCTGAACCGGTGCCAGAGTAATATTTTCTAATACACTAAGATGAGGAAACAGATTAAACTGCTGAAAAACCATACCCATCTTCTGTCTGATTTGATTGATATTGGCATTCTTATCTGTTATGTTTTTATCCTCAAACCATATTTCACCCTCTGTAGGCTCCTCTAAAAGATTTAAGCAACGTAAAAAAGTCGATTTACCGGATCCGGAAGGCCCTATAACTACAACCTTTTCACCTTTATTAATAGTCTCATTTATATTATTCAAGACCATATTGTCTCCAAAGGTCTTCTTCAGATTCTTAACTGTAATCACTCCTAGCAAGCCTCCTTTCAAACACAGACATTAGCTTAGACAGACCCATGACTATAACCAAATAGCATAGAGCAGCTATTATAAGCGGAGGCAATATGTCCCAGGTTCTTGACCCAATATACTGGGCTGCCTTCGTCAGATCTGTTACTGCTATAACACTTGCGACTGAAGTCTCCTTAATTAATACTATGAATTCGTTACCCAGAGCAGGAAGTATATTTCTAACTGCCTGTGGCAGAATAATCTTTCTCATTGTTTGTATATAACTCATTCCAAGAGAACGTCCTGCTTCCATTTGTCCATTATCGATTGATTCAATTCCGGCACGGATGATTTCAGCCACATATGCACCGGAATTTATTCCAAAGCAGACAGAGCCTATAATTATCTCATTGGAATTTCGTGATGTAAATATCAAATTATATATAATAAGAAGCTGAACCATAAGCGGTGTTCCCCTTATTACATTGATATATACATTACAGATAGATGAAAGCCACTTCATCTTATAGTTTGTAGCCGTCACTTTAAACACCGCTACAAGAACACCGATTAGTATACCCAAAATAATTGCAAAGAAAGATATCAATAACGTTATCTTAAGTCCCTGCAGATAGGAAAGATATCTTTGGTCCGGAACGATTGCATTATAGAACGACATATAAATACCCTTAGCCCAATCGGCTATGGCAGAAAAAAATCCGTTTATCCATGAACCTGATAAATACACCTCGTGCTCACCTCCTATGGTGTTGTAATTTATGATGTTAGTAAATTAATATGGGGCTGTACTTTTAACACAGCCCCTACAACATTTTAGGTACGTTGCAGACCTTGTTACCTATTTGGTATGATTAGCCATAAATTCGTCAATCTTTCCTTCATCTTTCAATTTCTCAATAACTTTATTAATTTCATCGAGCAGTTCCTTATTGCCCTTCTTTACGGCAATTGCATATTTATCCTCGAATAATACTCCGTCTAGAATTGTAAGCTCAGGATTGGTTGCTACCATGTCTTCAGCAGGAAATTGGTCCATGACTATGCAGTCTATTTTACCGTTCTTTAAATCCTCTGCTGCTTGGGCAAACTTAGTATAACGCTTTATTTCCTTGGCTTCTACATTCTCCTCAACCCAAAAATCGGCGATATTACCCTGCTGTACACCAATAATTTTACCATCCAAATCATCTATACTTGCCACAGTGGGATTATCCTTGTTTACTACTACAACCTCGGTGGAATCAACATAATCGATGGAAAAATCCATTACCAATGCTCTTTCTTCATCTACAGATACGCCTGCTGCCACGAAATCAACGGTACCGTTTTGAACAGCCAAAAGTGCTCCGTCAAAATCCATATTCCTGATTTCAAGCTCTTTTCCCAGGTGGTCAGCAATTGCCTTGGCTATATCCATGTCTACTCCGACAACCTCATTACCCTTCATATATTCATAGGGTGCAAATCCTGCCTCTGTTCCGACAATTATGGTTTCTTTCTTAGAACCACATCCCACCAATAACAATGTCGACAACAATATTGTGATACTCAATAACCCAAAAAATCTCTTTCTCATCTCATCCTCCACTCCGCTAAGAAAATCTCATTCTTAGCATATTACCTTTTATTTTTAGCCTGTAAGGCTAATAGCTCTTCATTATCCACAAGAAATTTACTGTCCAAAACCAGAACGAGTTCACCGTTTACATTTGCTATAGATTTTATATACTGTGTATTATCACATTTTATAACTTCGGGAACATCAAAGATGTTAGATTCTTCAATATCGATGATGCCCTTAACCTGGTCAACCTCGAATGCTATATCCATTTCATCCACGCTGATAATTAAATGTCTGGTGTTCTTATCAGGCTTTATATCCTTAAAGCCAAACTTTCTCCTGAGACTATAAACAGGGATATCATTGCCGCGTAAATTCGTCTTGCCCTTAACGTTATTCGGTGATTTGAGCATTCTCTTAATAACCATATCCTTTTCAACAGTGTTCACTTCAGAAATATCGATTCCATATTCCTCTTCGTTTAATCGGAAAACCACCTTTTTAGTACTCATTAATAATCTCCCTCTTCCTTAATCATAAGTATAGGCTATTTTTTAGGATTATTTCTTTGCATTCCATTTTAAGTATGAATTTATGAATGGGTCCAGGTTTCCGTCAAGGACACTGGTTGCATTACCGACTTCCTCATTGGTTCTATGGTCCTTTACCATAGTATATGGTTGCAGAACATAGGAACGAATCTGATTACCCCATCCTATTTCCTTAACCTCACCTCTGATCCCCTGTATTTTCTCCTGATTTTCCTGCTGTTTCATAAGGAATAATTTGGCCTTAAGCATCTGCATTGCCTTATCCTTATTCTGAAGCTGGGATCGTTCATTCTGACATTGTACCACGATGTTAGTAGGAATGTGAGTAATCCTGATGGCGGATGATGTTTTATTAACATGCTGTCCTCCTGCACCGCTCGAGCGATAGGTGTCAATTCTTAAATCCTTCTCATCAATCTCGATTCCCGTATCCTCCTCAATATCAGGCATGACATCACACGACACAAAGGACGTTTGACGTTTGCCTGCGGCATTAAAGGGCGATATCCTAACTAAACGGTGTACTCCACGCTCAGATTTAAGGTAACCAAAAGCATTATCACCATTAACCTGCAGTGTAACCGATTTAAAACCCGCCTCATCACCATCCAAAAAGTCAAGGATTTGAGTGCTATAACCTCTCTTATCGGCCCATCTTTGGTACATTCTAAGAAGCATGCTTGCCCAGTCACAGCTTTCTGTTCCCCCTGCACCGGCATGCAAAGTGAGAATTGCATTATAGCTGTCATAAGGCTCCGATAACAATGTCTTTAGCTTTAAATCTTCTAAATCAGCTATAAACATATTCAAGGCTTCCTCTATCTCCGGTATTAAGGATTCATCACCTTCCTCATATCCCATCTGGATTAGTGTGGCAACATCATCATATTCTGATTTTAATCTATTATATTCATCTACTGTACCTTTTAGCTTTGTAAGCTCCTTCATGATAATCTGAGCTTTATTGGCATCATCCCAAAAATCCGACTCTGCCATTATTTTTTGTATTTCAGCTATTCTTAATTTCTTTCCTGAAAGGTCAAAGTGAATCCCCCACTTCAACCAGTGGTTTTTCGTAGGATTCCAATGTATATTTAAACTGATCTAGCTCAACCACTTAATCACCTCTTTATCTTTATGATTAGGCATTTCGCCCACAACAATGTTTATATTTTCTTCCGCTGCCACAGGGGCATGGATCATTAGGCTGTATCTTTTTACCCGTTCTTCTGATGGGTGCATTGGCTAAGCTGTCATCCCTATTTGTACCGGTTACCTTTGCAACCTGCTCTCTCTCGACCTTCTGCTCAATTCTAACATGCATTAAAGCCTTAACTGTTTCCTCTTGAATAGCAGCCGTCATAGCCTCAAACATTTCGTATCCCTGGAATTTATATTCCACGATAGGCTGACGGTTACCATAGGCCTGAAGACCGATTCCCTGGCGTAGCTGGTCCATATCATCAATATGATCCATCCATTTTCTGTCGATTGACTTAAGGAGTATGACTCGCTCTATTTCTCTTAACTGCTCAATCTCAGGAAACTGTGCTTCTTTTTCCTCATAAAGCTTAACAGCTATTTCCTTTAATTGCTGAATCAGATCGTTTTTCTTAATGCTCTTCATCTGTTCAGGTTTGATAACAACCGGATCCATTGGTATTATGGGAAGTAAAAGGTTGTTTAACTCATTCAAATCCCATTCACTGGCAGGTTGATCCTCGCTTATGCAGGCATTTACACAGCCCTCAACCGTATCAGTAATCATCTTATATATGGTATCCCGCATGCTTTCTCCATCCAGGACTCTTCTTCTTTCTGCATATATAACTTCTCTTTGCTCATTGTTTACTTGGTCGTATTCCAATAGATTCTTTCTTATACCAAAGTTGTTGCTCTCAATTCTCTTTTGTGCCTTCTCAATCGCATTTGACAGCATTTTATGCTCAATCTGTTCACCGTCGGCTATTCCCAGAGAATTAAAAATATTCATCAGTCTCTCCGAGCCGAACAGACGCATCAGGTCATCTTCCAGTGAAATATAGAAACGGGATTCACCGGGGTCACCCTGTCTTCCTGCACGACCACGAAGCTGATTATCAATACGTCTGGCTTCATGTCTTTCAGTACCTATAATCTTAAGGCCGCCTACTTCTGCTACGCCCTCTCCCAGTTTTATATCGGTACCACGACCGGCCATATTGGTAGCAATGGTAACCGCTCCAAGCTTTCCGGCTTCGGCTATAATCTCAGCCTCCATCTCATGAAACTTAGCATTAAGTACATTATGAGGAATATTCCTTTTCTTTAATAAAGCACTGATTTCCTCTGATGCCTCGATTGTAATAGTACCTACAAGTACCGGCTGTCCTTTCTTATAGGACTCTTCAACATCATTAATGATTGCCTGAAGCTTTTCTTTATGTGTTTTATAAACAGCATCCTGTCTGTCGATACGTGCAATGGGAAGATTGGTCGGAATCTCTATTACGTCCATTCCGTATATTTCTCTGAATTCCTGTTCCTCAGTCAATGCAGTACCTGTCATACCACACTTCTTCTTATATTTGTTAAAGAAGTTCTGAAATGTAATCGTAGCTAATGTCTTGCTTTCTCTCTTAACCTTAACTCGCTCTTTTGCTTCTATTGCCTGATGAAGTCCGTCACTGTAGCGTCTACCCGGCATTATACGTCCTGTAAACTCGTCCACTATTAAGACCTCATTATCCTTAACCACATAGTCCTTATCCCTATGCATTAAATTATGTGCTCTGAGCGCCAGTATTATATTATGTTGAATCTCGAGATTCTCCGGGTCTGCCAGATTCTCGATATTAAAAAAGCTTTCTACCTTCTTAACACCATCTGCTGTCAGGTGGACATTCTTCTCCTTTTCATTAACTATAAAGTCGCCTTCTTCTTTAATTTCTTCCTTCATGATGGCGGCCATCTTGGTCATCTCACCGCTGGCCTTACCCTTTATCATCTGTCTGGCGAGAATGTCACAGACACGATAAAGCTCGGTAGACTTACCACTGCTGCCTGATATAATAAGCGGAGTTCGTGCTTCATCAATAAGTACAGAGTCTACCTCGTCTATGATTGCATAATGCAGATCTCTCTGAACCAGCTGTTCCTTATAAATAACCATGTTATCCCTTAGGTAGTCAAAGCCAAACTCATTATTGGTACCATAGGTTATATCGCAGGCATAAGCCTCCCGTCTCTCATCCCTTTCCAGGCTGTTTAGAATAACTCCTACCTTTAAGCCCAAAAACTCATGGATTTGACCCATCCATTCAGCGTCACGCTTGGCCAGGTAATCATTAACAGTAACTATATGGACGCCCTTGCCTTCAAGAGCATTTAAATATGCAGGCAAAGTAGCCATCAGGGTTTTACCTTCACCGGTTTTCATCTCTGCAATACGTCCCTGATGAAGGATGACACCACTAATAAGCTGCACCCTATAATGTCTCTGTTTTATTGTCCTTTTCGCAGACTCACGAACAACGGCATAGGCTTCAACTAATATATCATCAAGTGTTTCCCCATTCTTAAGTCTGTTCTTAAACTCGGTTGTTTTAGCTCTAAGTGCTTCATCTGACAGCTTCTCAAACTCAGGCTCCAATGCCTCAATCCGATCCACAATAGGCAACACTCGTTTTATTTCTCTCTCACTATGAGTTCCAAATATCTTTTCAAAAAGTCCCATTATAATTTCAACTCCTGTATTTCACATAATTATGCGATTATTCACCTAATATTGTAACATTACAAGTATTGTTATTCAACTTATTTTTATTAATTTGAACTTGGTATGTAAAGGCTTATCAATTGGAGGATATTTCAAAATTTATCAAGAGGGTGCATATATACTCAATATGCACCCTCCTGAATATTATTGTGAAGTATCCACTACAAGGTCATTTTGTTTAATTTGCAAAGTTTAATACTCGGGTTCGATAAGTCCATAGGTATTTCCTTTACGCTTATAGACTACATTTACTTCGTTGGTACTGGCATTTCTAAATACATAGAAACTATGTCCCAATAATTCCATCTGAACACATGCTTCCTCAGCATCCATAGGTTTAATAGCGAATCTCTTTGTTTTAACTATCTTAATTCCATCATCTTCATCGTAATCATCCATCATAAATGTCTTGTTAAAATTAGTAGATGCTTGTTTATGACTTATCAATTTATTCTTATACTTCCGCAACTGGCGTTCTATAATTTCTTCAACCAAATCAATTGAAACATACATATCATTACTGGTTTCTTCGGCTCTTATAATACTACCTTTGACCGGAATTGTTACCTCGATTTTTTGTCTTTCTTTTTCAACACTTAGTGTAACATGAACTTCCGTATCAGGAGTGAAATAACGTTCCAGCTTTCCAATTTTCTCATATACAGCTGTCTTTAAGCTTTCCGTTACATCAATATTCTTTCCACTGATAATATAACGCATAAGATCAACTCCTTATTCTATTAGCATAATTCTATGCTTAAATAAATTATAGCATAGTGCAAAAAAAGTGACAAGCACTTTAGGCTTTGCGGTCAAGTGTATGAAGCTCATAAAATATACATATTATTTACCCAATTTTACATTATCCTTACTTTTCCAACTTTTTTTGTTAAGATTTTGGCAATTTAATTTATATTTAAGTATTTTCCGACAATACAATTCTATTGTTTAATGCTGTAGTTTTTAGTAAATTTAGTTCGATTTATCAGAAGTAACAAAACGGATTTTCGAACTTGACAAGCTTTTTCCCATGCGACAAGAGTAGTTTATAAATGTGGATAATGTGGATAAATCCGTGTATAACTTCTTTTTAAGGGTTTTTTAATGTTGATAACTTTTTTTCGTATAATTTCTTTAAAAACGATTATATCCATAATATGTAAATTTTATTCGGGCTTTTGTGCAAGATTACTATATCACTCTTTGTCAATAGGCCTTTTCTAGGATTTTATATCTATTTTTAAAAAAAGAGAATTTCACTAATTTAATCAATTTTCAAAACTTTATGAAAGCTTCATTTATATATCAAAATACAAATACAATTATAAAGCGTCCAAAAAAACCATGGTCTGTTGAGACCATGGCATGATAACTTATACTAGCATGATTTAAGATTTAAGACTCCGTTCGTAATGATCCACCTTTTCCGCAAGAAAAGGAGCAAGTCCCACAAATTCAGCACCATATACCTTTAGATTTCCTTCTGACTTTCCGGTTCGGACAATTTGTATTACAACTCTAAAAAAATCTCCGTTGCTAAACTCAATAGTGCCTCTAAAGTAATAACCTATCGGCAAGTTGGCCTCACTGACAAATCCTATACCGCTTTTAGAGATATCGAAGACCGTAATAGAAGCTCCAATATTGCTGACTATTACATTATCCTGTTTGAAAATCTCATCTATCTCCAGAGTAAGATTGATAGGTAATCTTTTATATCTTCTTCTTTCCTTAATATTTTCCGCTTCCATTTGCTACTCCTTCAATTACAAATAGATATTATCTATCCTATATATACTATATTTTACCACAATTATTAACTTTATCCAGCATATTTTAAGAATTGGGCTATTTAGTAACTTCACCGAAAATTCCCGGTAGTTAATAAACAGCCCAGACTTATTATGTCTAATTAACGATTCTTCTTACACAATACACTTTACGATAGTTGTACTTCGATATAATAATACCCTGCTTCGAACTGGCAGCATGTACAATCTTATCATTACCAATATACAAGGCTACATGGTTTACAGTACCTTTGCTGTTGGTATAGAATATTAGGTCACCCGGTTGGCGATCACTAATATTAACTTTCCGACCGGCTGATTTCGCCTGATCTCTGGAGACTCTCGGAAGCTTATATCCGAATTGCTGATATATGGTATATACGAAGCCTGAGCAGTCAGCACCCTTTGTCAGACTGGTTCCGCCCCATACATATCTGTTACCGACAAATTTCTGTGCATAGCTGGCAATCTCTTTACCTAGAGCACTGCCAGAGCTTGAGCTTCCTGAAGGCTTATCTTCTTCCTTCTTGGATTCTTCAGATTTTTTCTTCTCCTCGGCGGCTTTTCTGGCTTCCTCCTGTCTTCTGGCTTCCTCGATTCGCCTTCTTTCTTCTTCCTCTGCCAGACGCTGTAGTCTTTCAGCCTCGGCTCTCTCTGCCTCACGCTGCTGCCTGATTAGCCTTTGCTCTTCCTCTATGGATATTGCCTCTTTGAATATTACCTCAATCTCTACATAATCCTTATGTACAAAACCGGTAAAGTCATCACCGGAATCATCGGTACTTAACAGGATTTCTGCCCACTCATCATATTCCTTAATAACCGGAAAGCGCTCTCCTAATGGAATCAATTCCAATGTTCTGGAATCAGTGCTTTGCGCTTCACGAACCCGCAATGTTTGGGTTTTCACTACAGTGGCATACTTCTCAGCATGCTCGTCGGCTAATTTTTCTGCCGCCTTACCGGTGGCCAGATAATTTGATGCTATATAGCCCTCCACATCGCCGGATACTATTTTAACCCAGTCACCCTCAAGCCATTCCAATATTTCCGCCGCACATCCGTTATATAGCTTGCCGACTATTTCACTTTCGGTCGAAGGCTGACTTCTTACATTAACATAATTGCTTGCAATAGACACACCGAGATTGGCAAACGGTGAATATATCTCTGCGTTGAATAATTCGGTTATTTTTTTGCTCACCTCATTATCCCCACAGGAATATACATTGTCCAAAGTCTTGGATATACCAGCTACACCATACTCAACTGATGTCGTCTGCTCGGCAAATGCTTTATCCTTTGAAGCTGACAAGAACATAAAGGCTGATGCTACAAATATTGCAGTTTTCAGGGCCCGATACTTTCTCATTGGTTCTTCCTCCCAAGTATTGCAAGCAACTTAATTGCTTATGTCTTATGCAAAGTGGATTCGCTATGGTATAATTGTTACAAAAGTGTTACATCTTTGATAATTATTATAGCAAATCCTATACTTGGTGTCAATAAATTATTGTAGAAAACCCTCTCAAAAGTGGCTAAAATATCACCTTTTTAGGCTTTTTCACTGTATTTGCAGTATTTTTGTTTATGGTTAATTTTGATTTAAATATCTTTCTACTGCTGTAATAGCATTTGCACCGTCTGATGCAGCCGTAATAATCTGTCTCAAATCCTTGGTCCTTATGTCACCCGCCGCAAAGATTCCCGGGACATTCGTCTCACAGCTCTCTCCGGCGATAATATATCCACTCTCGTCAGTAGCTACTATATCCTTAAATATCTGTGAGTTGGGAATATACCCTACGGCAATAAATACTCCTTCAACCTTTAGGTTGGAGGTTTCGCCTGTCTTTACATTCTTAATATCAAGGGAATCGACCGTTTCTGTACCGTTAATGCTTTCTACAACGCTATCCCATAAAACCGTAACATTATCATTTTTAAGCAGCTTGTTTACACTACTCTTGATCGCTCTAAACTCATCTCTTCTGTGGATTACATATACTCTTTCACATATTCTGGATAGGAAAATGGCATCTTCAACAGCAACATCCCCTCCGCCTACAACTGCCACTGTCTTATTCTTAAAGAACGCACCGTCACAGGTTGCACAATAGGATACTCCTAATCCGGATAACCTCTCCTCACCGGGAACATTCAGATGCCGTGGCAATCCCCCTGATGCAATGATAATCGTCTTGGCCTGATAGCGGGTTCCGTCATCCAGAATGACTACCTTAATATCATCTTCAAGCTTAAATTCAACTACCTCTCCGTTAATAAAGGTTGTATTTAACTTGTCGCAATGCTCTCTGAATTTGACACTTAGATCGAAGCCGCTTATACCGGGAGTACCGGGGTAATTATCCACCTCATAGGTATTAATAATTTGGCCACCGCTCATTCCGGTCTTTTCTATAACTATATTTGTGAGTTCGGCCCTTTGTGCATAAATTGCCGCAGACAATCCTGCCGGACCTGAACCGATTATAATAACATCATATATCATAGTAACCTCCTTCATGTAAGTTTATTTGATATTTTAGTGCTAGTGTGCTATACTCTATATATATTAACCTTATATTTTTTACCCGTCCAATAACAGAACAGGAGTGTAATATGAAGATAACTTCCCTACCGATACCGACAAACCCATCAATAGACAGCGTCGACGTGGGTATAGCGGTACTGGCAAAAAACCTTGATACTATTGAGAAGCTCGGACAAAGCATGATTAAAATGATGGAACAGTCCGTCGCACCTCAGCTTGGGCAAAATATCGACATTAGATTATAGGCCATATTATAATATTGGAATTTGATTTTATCAGTTCCTGATATTATTAATATGGTTTTTAATTTCCGTAATATCCATCTCTTCAAAGCCACCTTTCAGCTTCTTCAAGTCTTGGCATTTCTCCCTTAAAACAAGCCTATTATACCAAAACCATATTATAAATACCAGTATTGTTACAAACTTTGCTAGTATTTATTGAAAATATATGGTATGTTATTATTTATAAAATTTCAATAGAAATGTTTTAGGAAAGGTTGTTATTATGTATACATTTGAGAGTCGCGTTCGTTATACTGAGCTTAACCACTATAAAGCCATCATGGACCCTTCATCGATTATAAATTATTTTCAAGACTGCAGTACCTTTCAGTCAGAAGATCTGAACCTGGGCTTAGCTTATCTTGAAAAGAAAAAAAGAGTGTGGTTGCTGGCCAGTTGGAACCTTCATATTCTCAATCAGGTGTCTCTTGGGGACGAAATCACAGTAGGTACATGGCCTTATGCGTTCAAGGGATTTTACGGATACCGTAACTTTATAATGAAAGACCGCCATCAGAGGGTTATGGCTGTTGCCGACTCAATATGGGTCTTTATGGATATAGAGAATAACCGCCCCACAAAAGTTCCCGAAGACAATTTGGGTTATATGCTGGAACTGCCATATCCTATGGAGCACATGGACAGAAAGATATCAATTCCCGATAACCTTGAAGAGCAGCCTTCGTTTCCGGTGGTAAAATCAAATATAGATTCGTATAATCATGTAAATAATGGGCAATACATTAAAATGGCAGAGGCTTATTTGCCGGATGATTTTATTGTTACCAAAATGCGTGTCGAATATAAAAAACAGGCGGTGCTTGGCGATATTATTTACCCTAAGGTTTCTCGTATTGACAACAAATACTGTATAGTATTAGACAGCGTAAATTCAAAACCATATGCAATAGTAGAATTCTCTTAAGAGTATTCATCAGAAAGGAATTAAAATGATAGAATTAGGAAAATATCAGATATTAAAAGTATGCAAAAAGACGGATTTTGGGGTGTATCTATGCGAACCGGGAACAGAAAACAGCAATAAGATTCTGCTTCCACTTAAGGAAGTACCTAAAGATACTAAGATTAATGATACACTGAATGTCTTTGTATATAAGGACTCTGAGGACAGGGAAATTGCCACTACATCGACCGTCCCTTTAACCATAGGCACCACAGCACTGCTTAGAGTGAAGGAAATTACCAAAATAGGTGCATTCTTAGAATGGGGTCTATTGAAGGATTTGCTTTTACCCTTTAAAGAACAGACTTATAAAATTAAGGAAGGGGATAATGTCCTGGTATCCCTGTATGTTGATAAAAGTAATCGATTGTGTGCCACAATGAAGGTATATGATTATTTATTATCTGATTCGAATTATCAAAAGGACGATATGGTATCAGGATTTGTCTATGATAAAATTGATGCCTTCGGTATCTTTGTGGCTGTAGATAATATTTACTCTGCCTTAATTCCAAACCATGAGATATTTTGCCCGATTCGGTTAGGCGAAACAATTCAGGCAAGAGTAACAAATATAAGGCCGGACGGAAAGCTTACCCTAAGCCTCAGAGACAAATCCTATGTCCAGATAGATTCCGATTCGGAAATGATATTAAAGCTTCTTGAAGAAGAAGGCGGATTTTTACCATATCACGATAAATCAGATTCAGATGCCATTAAGAATAAATTCCGGATTAGTAAGAATGCATTTAAGAGAGCCATAGGAAAATTATACAAAAACGGCACCATCACCATAGAGAATGATGGTATACGTTTGAAGAAGAATATATAATAAGCTCTGCGGAGCTTATTTTTTTCTATAGGTTTCTGTCTTGGTCAAGAAAACGCATTCTGGCACTATCCTTAGAATCTACACGCTTTGGCTGTGGCTTAGGCTCGGACTTATGGTATAAATCCTTAAAGCCTCTGGCCAGCTTATCCTTACACTGCTTGCAGAAACGACCGGTTTTGATAGAAACACCGCATCCCTCGCAATCAATTCCAATCATAGAATCTTCGGCAAATGACAGTCTCTCCTCACGTATCCACTGCTTAATCTGAGCCACACTAACATCGAATACCTCTGAAACTTCCTGAATATCCACCCTGGGATGGTCGTATACGTATTCCTTTACCTCTTCGAACTTTGCATCAAGAGCTCTGGCGCAGGTCGGACACAAAGGCGGACCCTGAATGTAGTTAAATAACTTTCCGCATCCTTTGCAATTTCTTACATCCATACTTATTCCTCCTTTTCATATCCCTTCGGGATATAATCCTTAGAATCCTTTTCCTATGCACAACGTAATAAAATAGACTCGTTCAATTCCATTCTCCATTAATACGTTGGTACATGCCTCGATAGTGCTGCCTGTAGTATAAATGTCATCTATCAGCAAAATCCTCTTTAGCCCTTTTTTGTGATTTTTCATCTCTGTCTCATTAAACCTAAAGGCCTCCCGAAGATTTTTGAGTCTCTCCTTATCGCTTAACTGCTTCTGAGGTAATGTCTTTTTAGTTCTTATCAGCAAATTGGGCAGAACCGGTATGCCGAGCTCTTTTCCTATTCCTTTAGCCAATATTTCCGCTTGGTTATATCCTCTTTCACGATATTTGCTCTTATGTATCGGCACCGGTACAAGAGCGTCCGGTTCCATCTTATATATAGCTTTAGAGTAATTTTCAATTACTTGTCCGATATAGTACCTGGCATATTCCTTCTTCATCCTATATTTGAAATCCGAAATGGATTTCATCATAACCGAATTATATACCCATAAGGAATATCCATATTCGAAGTGGTAATCCTTACGCTCACAATCACTACAGTATTCTTTTTGGTCCTGTTCTATAGGTTTACTGCACTTCTTACAGCGAGGTTCAGAAATGAAATTCAGTTTCTTTTCACAACCAAAGCAAATTCTCCTGTCCTTAGGAACGACAATATCTGCACAGACAGGACATCTCACCGGATACAGTATGTCTAAAATGGCATGAAGCAATGTTTACTCCTTAATCTATGAAAAAAGTTTATTAGGATAAATACCTTTATCAATCAGGTTTCTGATGGCTGCGATTACAGATTCCTTATCCTCTTTATAGGTTACACCAAACCAACGGTCAGATGTTTCCAACACCTTTATCTTTGCTTTATTACTGTCTACCAAATCTCCCACAGCTGTAGGGAGAAGAAATTCTTTCTTAATATCCTCCGGTGAAAGCTTAGTTAAGAACTCTATAAAACCTATCTCCAAATCTTCAAATAAACTCGGTTTAAATCCCCACATGTTCATGGATACAATACTATTTAATTCAACATTTATGTCCTTACCGTCCTTGTCCTTCCCCTTAGCTATATTCCCTTCCTTTATAATACCGAACGTTTCATTAATATCCATAAGCCAACCCTCATTATCCGTTCTACAGATACCACGGGTAACGGCTCCGTTTTCACTAAGGGTGTTCCCCAGTATAAATCCCGCCATGCAATATATATTGGGATTTTGAGACTTTGCATTAAGGAAGTTATATATTTTTCTGAAGGCCTCCTTACCATAAAAGTCATCAGCATTGATGACAGAAAAGGGTTCATTAACCACGTTCTTACAGCATAGAACGGCATGTCCCGTGCCCCAAGGTTTAATACGTCCTGCCTGAGGACTAAATCCTTCAGGTAATACATCCTGCTCCTGGAATACATACTCAACATTTATATGCTTTTCAATACGTTTGCCTATAACATCCTTAAAATCCTTCTCTATATCCTTGCGTATTATGAAAACAACCTTATTAAAGCCTGCCTCGATGGCATCATAAACAGAATAATCCATTATGATTTCGCCGTTTGGGCCTACAGGCTCCAGTTGCTTGATTCCTCCGTATCTACTCCCCATTCCTGCTGCCATGATAACCAATGTTGTAAGTGACAATGCCATAACCTCCAATTTTTACTCTTATTAAAATATTATAAACCATTTACCATTATATTGCACTACATAATTTATCGTACCATATCTTTAATCTGTTCACTGAGCCGGCTATAGCGGCTCTGTTCGCTTTTATTATCTATCATATACTTTACCATTGTATCACTTCCGACTATGACAACACAGCTTTTTGCTCTGGTAACCGCCGTATAAAGCAGATTCCTATTAAATAGTAATCTTGGTCCGTCCAGTATCGGCAAAATAATCGCCGGATATTCGCTGCCTTGTGATTTATGAATAGTAACAGCATATGCAAGCTCCAGCTCATCCAATTGGCTAAAGCTATAGTCCACAAGCCTGTTATCATCAAATTCCACCAATAAATGTTCTGAAAACAAATTGATTTCTTTTATAATTCCCGCATCACCGTTAAATACACCGGTGCCGGTTTGTGTGGTAATGCCAAAGTCGCTCTTTATCTCCCATGCCAGCTGATAATTATTCTTAATCTGCATGACCTTATCACCTTCACGAAAGATACTCTGATGGCATTCTTTTTCTCTTTTACTCTTTGACGGTGGATTAAGAGCCGCCTGAAGCGCCTTATTAAGCCTTTCTACTCCTAATTCACCCTTTCTCATCGGTGTCAAAACCTGTATTTCAAACGGAGTAGCCTTTACGTAATTCGGGAGCTTGTTCTTAATCAGATTTATCATTACGGCTATTATTACATCCGCTTCATTTCGTTTTAGCATAAAAAAATCCATGCTCTTATTATCAAGATTAATTTGCTCTCCGGCATTTATTTTATGGGCATTAACGATAATATCGCTACCGACAGCCTGACGATATATTTTCGTCAGCATCACAACATTGAAGCAATGTGAATTGATAATATCCTTTAGAACATTTCCCGGACCTACACTGGGAAGCTGGTTCACATCCCCAACTAAAATCAGTCTCGTACCGACTGAAATCGCCTTTAATAGTGCATTCATCAATCCTATGTCCACCATAGACATTTCATCTATTATAATTATATCCGTTTCCAGAGGATTAGTCTCATTTCTCTCAAAGGTATAGTTATTTCCATCTCCCTGTGTTAATTTGCTTAACTCCAGCATCCTGTGAATGGTCCTTGCCTCATAACCGGTGGTCTCACTCATCCTTTTTGCTGCCCTGCCGGTAGGAGCCGCAAGCAATATATCCAGCCCTTCGGATTCAAACAGCTTAATTATTGTATTAATCGTAGTCGTTTTTCCTGTTCCCGGTCCTCCGGTTATAATCAGTAATCCGTTATATACCGCCTCCTTTACAGCGGTTCTTTGCTGGTCATCCAATATAGTGCCCGTAAGCTTTTCTATCTGGGCAATTTTATTATTAAGGCTTTCTCTGTCATAATCATAACTGATGTTTAAATCATGAAGCCTTCTGGCTATATTCAGCTCCATATAATAAAATACCGATGCATAAATCGGTCTCTCGTCATTGTCATCAACTATAACTATTTTCTTTTCTATGCTCAAGGTGGTAATTTGACGTTTAATTGATTCAGTATCGGCTAACAACAGTTCCCCGGCTTTGACTATAAGCTCGTTTTCGGGAAGATATACATGTCCTTCCCCATTAGCCTGCATAAGCACATAGAGTATTCCTGCCTTAATCCTAAAATCAGAATTAAGAGGAATTCCTACTCTTTGAGCTATCTCATCCGCAGTTTTAAAACCGATACCGCTAATATCCTCAGCCAAACGATATGGATTTTCTTTAATCACATTATACATTCCGGATTTATATTCCTGAAATATCTTTACAGCCAAATTACCTGTAATATTATATTTCTGGAGAAACATCATGGCATTTCTCATGTCTCTTTTATCTTCAAACTGACGGTATATTTCAATAGCCATTCGTTCGCTTATTCCCTTTACCTCAGCAAGCCTGTTCGGCTCTTCAACTATTACCCGAAAGGTATTTTCTCCAAACTTCTTAACTATTCTGGAGGCCAAGGCTTTTCCGATTCCCTTTATGGCACCTGAGCTTAAATAAACCTCCATAGAGTATGTGTCCTCAGGCTCTTTAATTTCATATTCCTCCAATAGAAACTGTTCTCCATATACCGGATGATGTGTAAAGCTCCCTGTTGCCTGGATGAATTCCCCCTCATTTATTACAGTAAGGTATCCTACACAGGTGAACTCGTCTTCGTCATAAACTATACTAAAAACAGTATACCCATTCTCATCATTACGAAAAACAATCTTATCTACATATCCCTCAATTTTATCTGTCAAATCAGCTACCTCCCTCCCTCGATGTCATGGAAAAAATGTCATTTCAAACTACAGCCCATTTGGGTTTTGTTTAAAATGACATTGTAAGAGTCTAAGTATTATGTATTTCCTTATTCCTGTGTTCCTATACCATTTCTTTTCATGGACTCATACAGCATCTGTGCCAATCCAAGTCCCTGGTTTTCAGTGGCACTTTTGGCATACTCCTGATAAAGCATGTCACCGAAGTTCTCCAGATAAGGATTCTTCCTGTCCTCGTACGGTATGGTCTTTTCCATACTCTTCATGACCTGCTCAAGCATATATGCTTCAAAGCCTTTGCAGACCTCCATCAATTCCTCATCTGTGGCAGGCCTACTCTTTAATTTCTCCTCGAGCAATTTCTCCTTTGATCTGTCCACAGCCATAGACTGTGCCAAATTATACTGCGATCCCGACTCTATATTAATACTCATTGCTTAGCTTCTCTCCCTTATCTTAAATTATTCGCCTGCTGAAGCATCTGATCGGCTGCAGTTATAATCTTGGAATTCATTTCATACGCTCTCTGTGCAACGATCAGATTAACAATTTCGTCAACTGCCTGTACATTAGAGCCCTCTAAATATCCCTGTCTTATCTTACTTCTTTTCAACATGAAATCATCATATTCCATCCTGGGCATTCCGGATGCCTCTGTCTCCTTAAGTAAGCTGCCGGAGGTCTTCTCCAGACCGGCAGGGTTATTGAATTGAGCCAAACCTATTGTTATACCTATTGGTATCAAAACATTGTTTTCATCCGGATAAGACAACTCGCCATATTCATTTATTTTAATTTTGGACGGATTATAAGCTTCGTCAATTACAATGGCTGATCCCGAGGTATCAAGAAGTGGATTTCCGTCCGAATCAGCTATTGTCAAGCCTTCTATCCCATTAGCCAAACCGAAAGAACCGTTTCTGGTATAGCCAATATCTCCACCCGGGGTTCTAACCATAAAGAACCCGTCCCCATCTATGGCAAAGTCATAATCATTGTCGGTCTGAAGTAATGTTCCCTGAGTATAAAGAGAGGTTATTGCAGAATTTCTTACCCCAAGCCCCACCTGAATTCCTGTAGGCTTTGGTTCTCCGTTATTGTCATAAGAGTTTTCCTGTATGGTCTGATACAGTAATGATTTGAACTCTGCTGTTTCCTTCTTATATCCTGTTGTATTAATATTTGCCAGATTGTTTGAAATAGTATCTACGTTTGACTGTTGAGCTGTCATACCGGACGCTGCCGTCCATAAGGATCTCATCATATCATTTTCCTCCAATCATGTCCACCTTAAGCATAATTACACTTTGCCGACAGAATTAGCCGCCAACTCCAGTGTCTGATCAATCGATTGAATTACCTTCTGGTTAGCCTCATATGCCCTTGTAACTGCAATCATCTCGACCATTTCTGATACAACATTTACATTGGACTGCTCTGTATAGCCTTGAATTATGCTGGCTGTGGATGGTATTACTGTTGCACCCTCTACGGTTTCAAACATCGTATCACCCGATTTAATCAGATAATTATAGTCCTCAAAATCTGCTATCAGGAGAGTGTCTATATAATTCCCATCTGCATAAATCCCTCCGGTTGCATCCACAACCACATCTACAGCATCAACAGGAATAATAACCTCTCCGCTCTCTCCCATCAGGTGATTCCCATCAGTATCCACGATATGACCATCCCTTGTCATAGTAAAAGAACCGTTACGTGTATATTTTATATCGGTATTTCCGGCTCTGTCCGTAACAGACATTGTGAAAAATCCCTTTCCCTCCAATGCCAAATGATAGGCATTGCCTGTCTGTCTTAAGGAGCCTTGTAAATGGTTAGTATAGGTCTCGCCTAGCTTAACACCCAGGCTCATCCTGCCGATAGGTCTGTCATTGTAGGCTTCAGAATCATCTCGAATCTTAATGGTTAATACATCGTCAAATGCCTGGTTAGTTACATTTTCCTCTTTATATCCTACCGTTGCCGCGTTAGCCAGGTTATTGGCAATAATGTCCAGCCTCTTTTGTTCATTAGCCATTCCGGTATATGCAGTATATAGCCCTCTTACCATTTGTACCAGCTCCTTTGTCTATAGAACTAATCTCTTCTTCCACTTAAAAATTCAACGAATTTTCCTGTACCTATAGCAACTGCGGTCATTGGATCCTCAGAGGTCATGGTTGTAATTCCTGTTTTCTCCTGAATAAGCTCTTCCAGTCCATATAACAGGCATCCTCCACCGGTCAGTACAATACCCCTGTCTGCTATATCCGCAGCCAACTCCGGAGGTGTCTTTTCAAGTACACTGTGAACCGCCTCAACTATCTGTGCCGTTGTCTCTCTTAAAGCCTCTTCGGTCTCCTCAGAGGTTACGGCTATGGTCTTCGGAAGTCCTGTGACCAGATTCCTTCCTCTAACCTCCATAGATACCGATTCGGGTCTGCGGTATGCAGAGCCTATCTTTATCTTAATATCCTCTGAAGTTCTTTCTCCGATTAGAAGATTATGCTTCTTTCGCATGTATCTGACGATTGCATCGTCAAAATCGTCACCTGCTATTTTAACAGATGTACTTACCACTGTGCCTCCCAGGGAGATTACGGCAATATCAGTAGTGCCGCCACCAACATCCACAATCATATTGCCACAGGGTCTTGATATATCGATACCCGCTCCAATCGCAGCAGCAATGGGCTCTTCAATAATTGTCACTTCCCTGGCACCCGCCTGATAAGTAGCATCCTCTACGGCCTTCTTCTCGACCTCAGTTACCCCGCTTGGTACACAGACACTGATTCTGGGTTTTCTAAACCTTTGCTTACCTACTGCCTTTTGAATAAAATATTTGAGCATTTTCTCTGTAACCGTATAGTCAGATATAACACCCTGTCTTAGAGGTCTTACAGCGACTATATTACCCGGTGTTCTTCCGAGCATTAATCTGGCTTCTTCACCAATTGCTTTAATCTTATTAGTATCCCTGTCAAAAGCTACTACTGAAGGCTCTTTAAGCACTACTCCCTTTCCCTTTATATAAACTAATACACTTGCCGTACCTAAATCAATTCCGATATCGGTGCCCAACATAATGAAACTCCTTTCCTATCCAGTAAATTACGATTCAATTATATATAATTATATAATTTATTTTTATCATCGTATTTATAAGTATTATCCCATTATCTTCTAATATTTTTTTCCAATATTGGTCAACTTAAACATACTTTAGACAAGCTTTTTCTACTCTTATGATATTATATCTTATTTTCCTGTTTTTTCAAAGGTTATTTTCAAAACTTCACTATAACTTAAGAATCAATCTTAAAGTTCATACAATATATTTATCGGAAGGTTTGGCTAACTATTTTAGTTTTACACGTTTATGCCGTACTACTAAAACGAGACAGAAAGTGTATTCACTTTCTGTCTCGTATATTCTTTACAGTTATAAATCTGTTTACTGTTACTCGATAATTGAAGCAACCTTACCTGATCCAACTGTTCTGCCACCTTCACGGATAGCGAAACCAAGACCCTGCTCCATAGCGATAGGATGAATCAACTCGATTGTCATCTCTACGTTATCACCAGGCATGCACATTTCAACGCCTTCGGGTAAATTACATACACCGGTAACGTCAGTTGTTCTAAAATAGAACTGAGGTCTGTAGTTGTTGAAGAATGGAGTATGACGTCCACCTTCTTCTTTTGTTAATACGTATACCTGAGCGGTAAACTTAGTGTGGCATTTAATTGAACCGGGCTTACAAAGAACCTGTCCTCTTTCGATTTCTGTTCTCTGAACACCACGAAGAAGTGCACCGATGTTATCACCAGCCTGAGCATAGTCCAGAAGCTTTCTGAACATCTCGATACCGGTTACAACAACCTTACGGGTTTCTTCCTTAATTCCAACGATCTCAACTTCTTCTGATACCTTTAACATACCACGCTCTACACGACCTGTAGCAACGGTTCCACGACCTGTAATAGAGAATACGTCCTCAACAGGCATAAGGAAAGGCTTATCACTTTCTCTCTGAGGATCAGGAATCCAAGAGTCAACAGCTTCCATTAACTCAAGAATCTTATCTCCCCATTCTCCTGAAGGATCTTCAAGAGCCTTAAGAGCGGAACCCTGAATTACAGGTGTATCATCGCCAGGGAATTCATACTCTGTTAACAGGTCTCTTATCTCCATCTCAACTAACTCTAATAACTCGGGATCGTCAACCATGTCACATTTGTTCATGAATACTACGATGTAAGGAACACCAACCTGACGGGAAAGTAAGATATGTTCTTTTGTCTGAGCCATAACACCGTCAGTAGCAGCAACTACAAGGATAGCGCCGTCCATCTGAGCAGCACCAGTAATCATATTCTTAACATAGTCAGCATGTCCTGGGCAGTCAACGTGTGCATAGTGTCTGTTGTTAGTCTCATACTCAACGTGAGAAGTAGAGATTGTGATTCCTCTTGCCTTCTCCTCGGGAGCCTTATCAATCTTATCGAATGCTACGATTTCACCTGTACCCAGTCTTTCATGAAGAGTTCTGGTAATAGCTGCAGTAAGAGTTGTCTTACCATGGTCAACGTGACCTATTGTACCGATATTACAATGCGGTTTGGTTCTTTCAAATTTAGCCTTAGCCATTTTACAACGTCCTCCTTTAAATAAATGCTTTTAAGCAAATGTTTTCACGCACGGGCCTTCCCTCCGGAAATCTCCCCGTGTGGCTTGTATTAAATATTGCCTCATATGCCCTATTATATTTCAACTTAGAAATATTTTCAAGCATTAAGAAATTAAAATAATATATTGCTTTTATGTCATCTGTTAACAGTCTGTCTAACTCCTGCCTTTAGATGATAATACCTTTTCCTGAACTGCCTTAGGAACCTGCTCATAGGAATTAAAGAACATGGAATATGCACCACGGCCCTGGGTACTGGATCGGAGTGTTGTGGCATATCCAAACATCTCAGACAGAGGAACATATCCGCGTATTAATTTGGATCCGCTTAAATCCTCTGTAGCATCGATACGACCACGACGGGAACTTATATCTCCTATAACATCACCCATATATTCCTCGGGTACTGTTACCTCAACCCTCATAACAGGTTCAAGAAGCACGGCACCACCCTTGTTCATGGCATCCTTAAATGCCATAGAGCCTGCAATTTTAAATGCCATTTCACTGGAGTCAACCTCATGGTATGAGCCATCATATACGACAGCCCTTATACCAAGCACAGGATATCCACCGAGTATACCGGCCTTTGCGGCTTCTTCTATACCGGCACCGACCGCAGGGATGTATTCCTTAGGAATTGCTCCACCGACAACCTCTGAAGCGAATTCAAAGGTCTTCTCTGCATTGGCATCCATGGGCTCGAAGCGAACCTTACAGTGACCATACTGACCACGTCCGCCGGATTGTCTGACATACTTACTATCAACTTCAACCGTCTTAGTGAAGGATTCCTTATATGCAACCTGAGGTGCACCAACATTAGCCTCAACCTTAAATTCACGAAGCAGTCTGTCTACAATGATTTCCAGGTGAAGCTCGCCCATACCTGCAATAATTGTCTGACCGGTCTCTTCATCGGTATAAGCTTTGAAGGTTGGATCCTCTTCGGCCAGCTTAGCCAAAGCAGCACCCATTTTATCCTGTCCGGCCTTAGTCTTAGGTTCAATAGCAACATTAATAACGGGCTCAGGGAATTCCATGGACTCAAGTATAACAGGATGCTTCTCATCGCAAAGAGTATCTCCTGTAGAGGTGAATTTAAGCCCTACCGCAGATGCTATATCTCCTGAATATACCTTTTCCAAATCTTCTCTTTTGTTCGCATGCATCTGTAGAATACGTCCGACACGTTCCTTTTTGTTCTTTGTGGAGTTCAATATATATGAACCGGTGCTTAATGTTCCTGAATACACCCTAAAGAACGCCAACTTACCTACAAACGGATCGGCCATAATCTTAAATGCTAATGCTGAAAATGGCTCGTCATCAGAGGATTTTCTCGTAACCTCATTGCCATTCTCGTCTATTCCCTTTATATCGGGAATATCCGTAGGTGCAGGCATATACTCAATAATTGCATCTAATAGCTTCTGTACTCCCTTATTACGATATGCTGATCCGCATAACACAGGGATGATATCAACAGAAATTGTTGCTCTCCTTAAAGTAGCCTTCAATTCCTGCTCGGTCGGTTCATCACCTTCCAGGTACTTCTCCATCAGGTCATCATCGGTATCACAAATCGCTTCGATCATTATGCTTCTGTATTCTTCTGCGAGTTCCTTCATATCATCGGGAATCTCAGTTATGGAGATATCCTCGCCTTTATCATCATTATAGTAATAAGCCTTCATCTCGAACAAATCGATAATACCAACAAATGTATCCTCTTTACCGATTGGAAGCTGTATGGCTACGGGATTTTTCCCAAGCCTTGTTTTAATCATATTAATAACATTAAAAAAGTCTGCACCCGAAATATCCATTTTATTTACAAATGCCATTCTAGGTACATGATATTTATCAGCCTGACGCCATACAGTCTCGGACTGGGGCTCAACGCCACCCTTGGCACAGAATACGCCTACCGCACTGTCCAGAACACGAAGTGATCTCTCAACCTCTACGGTAAAGTCTACGTGTCCGGGAGTATCTATTATATTAATACGATGCTCCAGCGCACCCGGCATCTTCTTATGCTCTAATTCCTGAGTCCAATGACATGTAGTCGCTGCTGATGTAATAGTGATACCTCTTTCCTGCTCCTGCTCCATCCAGTCCATGGTTGCAGTGCCCTCATGAGTATCACCCATTTTGTAGTTTACACCGGTATAGTACAGGATGCGCTCAGAAAGTGTAGTCTTACCCGCATCGATATGTGCCATAATACCGATATTTCTAGTCCTATCCAATGGATATTCTCTTCCTGCCAAATATAATTCCTCCTTAATTCATGGCAAGCAAATCATCAATTATAACCTGCTTGAAACTGGCAAAGAATGATAAATAATTCTCAAATCATGTTTCCTACAATTTAGTCTATTGCCTTAATTAAAGAAGAACATGCTATGATACTTTTCTTTTACCACCTATAATGGGCAAATGCTTTATTTGCCTCTGCCATCTTGTGCATATCTTCTTTTCTCTTAACAGATGCGCCTGTGTTGTTAGAAGCATCTAAGAGTTCATTCGCCAGTCTGTCCTGCATGGTCTTTTCTCCTCTTTTTCTAGAGAAAAATGTTAACCATCTCAGAGCCAGCGCTTGTCTTCTTTCAGGTCTTACCTCAATAGGAACCTGATAAGTTGCACCACCTATACGTCTAGCTTTTACTTCGAGAACAGGCATAATGTTATTCATAGCCTCCTCGAATACCTCGATGGGATCCTTTCCGGATTTCTCTGCCACCTTCTCAAAAGCTCCGTATACTATCTTCTGTGCGGCTCCCTTTCTGCCATCCAACATAATGTTGTTGATTAGCTTTGTAACAACTTTATTGTTGTACAAAGGATCCGCCAGTACATCTCTTTTGGGTACATGTCCTTTTCTTGGCACGTTTCTTCCCTCCTTAACAATACTTAACGAAACATAACTTCGTCAGCTACATTAATTCCTAGGTACTCACAAATGAAAGTTCTTTGCTTTCCATAATTGTGTTCGCGCTCAGCTTAATTTATTACCATATATCAAATGTTTCCACTTAATTTCAATTTGTAACCCACAGAAATACAAACTAAAAGGATAAAAAATTAACCCGGCACTTAACTACATTAAAAGTGCTTAGCAAATATTCAGTTGCATATCACTTTTTACTAGGTATCTACTTCTTAGCGTCTTTAGGTCTTTTAGCACCATACTTGGAGCGTGCCTGTCTTCTGTTGGCAACGCCTGCCGTATCAAGTGTACCCCTGACTATATGATATCTGGTTCCCGGTAAATCCTTTACTCTACCACCTCTGATGAGTACTACACTATGCTCCTGAAGGTTATGACCCTCACCCGGAATATAGCTTGTAACCTCGATACCATTGGACAGACGAACCCTGGCAATCTTACGAAGAGCTGAATTTGGCTTCTTCGGTGTAGCCGTTCTAACCGCTGTACATACACCTCTTTTTTGTGGTGATGATACATCTGTTGTCCTCTTATTCAGTGAGTTAAAGCTCTTCTGCAGTGCAGGAGAATTTGACTTGTACTCTACTGTCTTTCTGCCCTTCCTTACTAGCTGGTTAAATGTAGGCATTAATTTTTCACCTCCCAAAATCAAAATTATTAATTCATTCTGTGGTTTGTCTGCGTATGCAAAATACGCATAAAAAATACATTGCATGCAAATTTGCATGCTAAATGATTATACGGTGTTCCCGTAAAAATGTCAAGGATTAATTTAAATTTTTCGGTACCAGGTACCGATACTAAGTTGACATTTGTTTGTTCAGTTAGTATACTTAACAGGTTATATGCAGATATTATACATTAAGGTAGGAGTGAAGACATGAATAATATAGATAGATCGAAGCAGCTCGGGGAAGAACGTATTATTAAACTAATCTTTAAATTCTCTATTCCCGCAATCATAGGAATGTTAGTTAATGCTTTATATAATATAGTTGACAGAATATACATCGGCCATGGTGTCGGTTCCTTAGGAATCGGCGGAATTACTGTATCCTTTCCTATTATGTTAATACTGATGGCATTTTCGATGCTGATTGGAATAGGTGCAAATTCCCTGGTGGCTATCCGTTTTGGACAAGGTAGGAAGGAAGAGGCTGAGGGAATCTTTAACAACGCATTTGTTCTCTTTATTATAGCCTCTCTGTCATTATCTATAATAGGCTTAATCTTCAAGGAGCCTTTTCTTAGATTAATGGGTACAAGCGACCAAATAATGCCCTATGCCATTGAATATCTGGAAATAATATTATTAGGCTCAGTATTTCAATCGATAGGAATGGGAATGAATAACTTCATTCGTTCTGAAGGTAATCCCAGAATTGCAATGAATACAATGCTAATCGGCGCCATAACTAACATCGTCTTAGATCCGATATTTATATTTGTTTTCAATTGGGGAATGAGAGGTGCTGCAATCGCCACTGTTATATCTCAGATAGTATCTGCTACGTGGGTATTGTTGTATTTTATGAGAAGCAAAAGCCTTTTGAAGCTAAAGGTGTCATATATGAAGCTGAAGCCTGCTTATGTAGGTAAGATTCTGGCTTTGGGAACGGCACCTTTTGCTATGCAAATAGCATCAAGTATTCTGAATTTTATAATGAATAAAGGGCTTAATACCTATGGAGGAGATGTAGCCGTATCGGGAATGGGTATTGTAAATAGTGTGGTTACCTTGTTAATTATGCCTATCTTCGGCATAAATCAAGGAATGCAGCCGATTATCGGATATAATTACGGAGCACGCAAATATGACAGAGTAAAACAGGCCTATTATATCGGCGTTATATTCGCTACAATAATTGTTATTATCGGATGGATAGTAACAAGAGTATTTCCTGAACAGTTGGTTTACCTATTTAATAAGGAAGATAAAGAGTTGATATCGTTCGGGGTCCGGGCTATCAGAAGGAATCTGATGTTCCTACCGGTCATCGGTTTTCAGATTGTATCCTCCAACTATTTTCAGGCAGTTGGAAAACCGAAGCATTCAGCATTACTTGGCCTTTCAAGACAGGTACTGATATTAATTCCTGCCCTGCTCATACTTCCCCTATATTTCGGACTTGATGGTCTTATATCGGCAGGACCTTTATCAGATGTCACCTCCTCAATATTAACAGGAATATTTATTATTCTGGAGATGCGCAAGCTGAACCGTCTCAATAAGGAGACAACCGTAACTCTTAGCAATCTTGAATATTAATCCGTTTTATAGTAAGATAAATTCAGATACGGGTATGTCTATAGGAGGTAACGCTATGAGAGATATGGCTCAAACCGAAAGACAGATATTTATCTTGCTATTGCTTTCAGAGAATAAAAGGGGTTATACCATAAACGATATTCATTCATCCTTGGAAAAATGGGATGTCATCGTGGATAAAAAAACAATAATGCGTGATATTGACAGTCTATCCGGTATATGCTTTATCTCAGAAGAGACAAGAAACAATAAAACATACTATACCGCCGATAAATTTCGACTAAGTGATATCACCTTTACATCTCCGGAGCTGATTTCCCTTGCATTTATGCTGGAGCTACTTAAGCCATATCAGTATATGACCATGGGAAGAACCTCAAACGAACTGATACACAAGCTTCTTGATAATACCTCTAATTTAAACAGAGAATTTATAAAGCATTTTACGGGTCTTGTGTCAATCAATACAAATGACTATATTAGTGATACCTTGAATCCGGAAATAGAGGAAAAGCTCCACGATTCCATGCAGAATAAAAGGAAGGCCAGAATTATATATCGCAGCTTCGGCAGTGATGAAGATACTATCCGTGTAATTCATCCATATGAGCTTTCCATTAATGACGGCGCTTTATGCGTGGTAGGATTTTGTGAACTGCGAAATGACATCAGAGATTTTAGGGTATCAAGAATCAGAGCCCTTACTCTACTTGATGATACATTTCAGATTCCCGAAGATTATCATACCAACAAGAACAGAAAAAAATTTATACATTTATCGGGAAATGTGGTCGAACAGGTTATTATATTCTTTGATAGTAAAACCGCCAGATATATAATGGAATATGAATCAGATCTCGCAGACGAAATCATCCAGACCGAGGATGGAATAAAATTCATAAGAAATACGGCAGTAACAGACGAGCTGATACGATGGATTCTACAATATGGCCACGGAGCAAAGGTGTTAAACCCTGCCCACCTAAAGGAAAAAATAAAGAGCGAATTAGAAAAAAGCCTTAATCAATATACATAACCTTTACAGACATTTCCCCCATATAAAGCGGGGGATTTTTTTATGATTTTACCAGATCTATTGTCTTTTTTCCATGTAATTAATATATCCTCCATGATACTATTTATTGGTAAAGCATTACTGTCATATATAAGGAGGAGAATATGATAAAATATATTATATGTATTCTAACTATCACTTTGTTATTACTGGGTTGTGCCAAGGATGATAATTCTAAAGAATCGGATGCTGATATTACTGAACCGGACACGGTGACGGAACCAACGTCCACACCTACAACTGAACCTACAACTGAACCTACGCCTGAGCCGACACCCGAAGCCACCCCCACACCTACGCCCAATCCGGATTTGGTTCTGCCACAAGTCATAAATGACAGCGGAAAAGTACGAATCCAAACGGCATCTATAAGCACCAGCTATCCGTATAACAGCTATGTTATCTCTTCCGTGAACGGAGAAAATGTAGTGGTAGATCCAACTGCAATGCCACCTAAAAATATCGTAGACATCAATCCTGTCGCAATATTAAGCACACATCCACATAAAGACCATGTCGATGATGCCTTTATCGAATCATATGATTGTCATGTTATTCTATATGAAAAGGCTGAGATTCAAACGAATGACTTTAATATATATACCATTTGGTCCTCACATAATAACGATCTAATTCAGGAATCAAATCAAAATGTGATAATAGTCCTTGAAGTGGATGGATTAAGAATTGCTCATATGGGCGATATAGGACAAACCGAGCTTACGAAGGAGCAGTTAACCGAGCTGGGTGAAATTGATATTGCTTTTATGCAATTTGAAAACGGCTATTCGTCAATGTCTCTAAGGAATGAAAAGGGCTTTAATTTAATTGAACAGTTAAATCCTACCATAGTTATACCAACCCATTACTCTCTGTCTTCGATACCTGTTTTTGAAGAAAGGTATGGATCTATCACAGAGGTTAAGAATATTTTGGAAATAACTAAGGATGAACTTCCTGAGGGTTCTTTGAATGTTTATCGAATTTTAAATGAGCATAAATACAGATAGCGGTAAACTCAATATAAAAGCATTTATTTACAATATACCTGCCCCGTAGTATAATTATGGAAAATAATTACTTGTGGGCAGGTGTTTGATTTGATTCTTAATACTATAGGCAATAATTATTATAAAAATTATATATTTCCTGTTTTGGTAACTAAGAATCCGGAATCATTAATGGTGGATGAAGCTCGGGAATACTATAAAATCCTCCTTATAAAATCAGGAATCTGCCGTTTTAATCTGAATGATAAAGAATATGCCATAATCGGTTCTCATATTCTGCATCTTAACGATCAGGACAGAATATGCTTCCATAATGCTGGCGATGCGAATATATGGATCGTCCTATTCAGACCCGAAATCGTCAATGCAAGCTTTACCATCAGCGTAATTAATGATCCTAACAACCGACTGACAGGTGTAGACAAACAGGATTTGTTTTATATGGAGCAGTTTAAGCACAATACTCCCGAAGGCAAAAAGCTTTATCCTCTGGCGGCAATTGATATAACCATAATAGAGAACAAAATAGAGCATCTTAATTATCTGTTAGAAAAACAGGATACCTGGTCCTGGCCATGTCTCAGTAGATCCTATCTTTATGAAATTCTGTTTGCATTGGCAAGAAGGGGCGTGTCTGAAAACGGCGACGGGGATTTGGAGAATTATAGCGGTCACTCTAAGCTTACTATTGACATCATATATTATCTTCAGTCTTGCTATAACGAGAAAATAACGATTGACAGTCTGGCAGAAAAATTCCACACTAATCGCACCACTTTACATAATGACTTTAAGAAACATACCGGAATGTCTATTAATCAATATTTAGTTCAGCTTCGTATAGGTATGGCTGCAAAGCTACTTAGGGATACGGGACTCTCAATGTCTGAAATATGTGAACGTATCGGATTTAACGATACTGGCTATTTCAGCAAAATTTTCAAAAAGAAGTTTAATCAGACTCCGTCTGAATACAGACATATATACAAAAGCAAAGATCTTCTATAAGATTTAAGTAAAACTAAGCTAAATTACTCATATACAACACACCCACCGGATAGTATAATTATGGAAATAAATGTTTATATTAGTGGGTGTTTTTTATTGAAAAACTTATAGGCGAAAATATAATATAAGGAGGAAATATGAAGAATTTTACTTTGTTTTGTCTATTAATGGTTTTTACACTTATAGGGATTAATTCTATTAATCATAATATACATACAGATGCAGCCGAAACAGACGAAATAATAAATGAATACGGAGTCGTCTCAAAAGATGACATATTGTACCAGGATAATTTTGAAGACAAAGATTTATCAACGGCAAATGCCCAAATAAAAAACGAATTGACCTGGCGTACAAAAGGAGATTTAGGAATATCTGCTGTTAAAAACCCTGAAAGCAATGTGTTAAGGATGAATGCAGGAGCATATGCAATTTCAAATGAGATAATTGATGAACCGGAATATACGGTGTGCTTCACAAGCATTAATTGGTATAACACTCCTGCCAGAGTTATGATTGAGTATCAGGACAAAGACAACTACTATTCCTTCAGTCCAACGACGGGACAGGTTTTCCGTATGATGGATGGTACTGAAGAAGAGTTAAAGGTTGAAAATGTCAGTAGAATTTTAAGCTCTCCAAGACAGAATCCGTCAGTAAATTATTTTAAAATATATCTTAAAAATAACGGTAAATCTATAACCATCTCCGTAGACCGTGATGGATATGCTAATAAAAAGGATTATGAATATACATATGTCGACCAAAAGCCCGCAGCCGTTAAACGCTTTAAGGGTGGCTCAATCATGTTGACCAGAGTCGATACGGGAACGAGTCGTTATTGGGTGAATTTTGATAATATTCTTGTGACTAAGGGAAAGCTTAAGGCCGCCTTACCAAGGAATCCGGGAAAGCTGTATGTAAGTACTAAAGGCAATGATAATAATGCCGGTACTAAGTCAAAACCGTTTAAGACTATAAATAAGGCTCTTGAAGCATCATATCCCGGTGATGAAATCATTGTTGAAAACGGGGTATATGATGAGCAAATCAAGTTTGCATCTAACCGTATATATGGTGAGAAGGACAGTAAGCTTATTCTTCGAGCCGCGAATAAGCATAAGGCTACTATAGGCTCTGTTAACTTAAAGTATGGCGATTTTGTTATTATAGACGGTTTTAAGCTGAACGGCGCAGGCATTGATTTGGGAGGAAGCACTGGTGTAGAGGTTATCAATAATAATATTCAAGATACAGGAATAGGTATTAAAGCTTACGGAAATAACTGCAGAGTCGCAGGAAACTACATATATAAGTGCAGTTTTGGAATTAACGTGTCGGGCTATAACATGCTTGTTGAGAATAACGAAATAGAGCGTCTTATATATAGAAGCGGAGACGCTGATTATTTTCGTTTCTTTGGTGAAGGCCATATAATTCGGGGCAATTATATGCATGGTACCCGTAGTGATGAAATTGGAAAAGCACATGTAGACGGCTTTCAGACCTTTGATAACAACGGTGAATATGCACGACATATAGTTATCGAAGGTAATTTCATAGAGGATTTCTATCATCAGGGGTTCATGGGCTCAGGGCGCTATTATTACCACTCCTATGATATAACCTTTAGAAACAATATCTTTAAGGATGCTGCTTCATGGGGATTATGTATTTCTACTCTAAAGGATGTAAAGGTCTATAATAACCTTTTTATAAACATGGGAATACATGGCATCGGATACAGAGAAGCCGAAGGTAAACCGGCTACAGGAGAAGTTAAAAATAATATCTTCTACAATGCAAATAACTGCTACTTTGGAATTGACCATAAATATGTGTCCAACAATATAATATATAGAACAGACCCTTATAAAAAATACAGTCAGGAAAGCTATCCAAATGATATTGTTAATGCGGATCCCTTATTTATGGATGTTGATAATAACGATTTTTCACTACATCCGAATAGTCCGGCAATTGATAAGGGAATAAACCTGAATTTCAACCATGATTATTTAGGAAACAAACGTCCATATGGAAGCAAATTTGATATCGGACCATTCGAGTATCAGGGAGCCACTCATCCGGTAGCAAACATTAAATATGACAATTACGAAAACAGTAATTCAGGATACGAACCGTTTAAGGTTACTTTTGACGGCTCCAATTCCTATGTCCCGGATGGAAGAACTATTGTTTCATACAAATGGGATTTTGGTGACGGCAGCACAGGAACGGGCAAAACCACAAGTCATATATTCTCCTCAGGAAAGTATACTGTCAAGTTAACAGTCACAGACAGTGCAGGTAAAAAACACACTGCCAGTCAAAAATTTGAAGTATTGCCGGCCAAATATCCTAATCTATATCTGTATCTGCCATTTGATAAGAATTGTCTGGACGTATCCGGAAAAAATATGACAGTGGAAAGCAGTCAGGACATCATTTTAGAAAAATCAGGTTACGGAAAATCGATTCGCTTTAATAATTCAAAAAGCCGGGGTATTTCGGTAAAGCATGATAATAATCTTGATGGACTGGATGAGATAACCATAGCTTTCCTTGCAAAGAAAAATAAAAAAAATACGGCCGCAACGGTTATTCATAAACACACGGTATATGCCGTTCAGATATCAGCAACCGGTTTCTCAGGCTCCATAAGCACTGACAAAGAATCTAAGAAATTTTCAGTAACGAATAAAGTTAATGATACCGATTGGCACCATTATGCCATAACTTATGATGGTTCAAAAATAATTACATATATAGACGGAAAAGAGTGCTCACGAACCGTATTGACAGGCAGGATAAGGCGGGATTCCAGTCGCGAAATTGTAATCGGTAGAAATCCCTGGGGAGACAGCTTTGAAGGGTTGATGGATGAAATCAGAATTTACAACAGGGCATTGTCAAATAAGGAAATAAAACAGATCATTAAGGGCGAGACAATACCAAAACCAACACCGAAGCCGACTCCGAAACCCACTCCGAAGCCGACCCAGAAGCCGACCCAGAAGCCAACTCCAAAGCCGACTCCAAAACCTACTCCTACTCCGACACCCACTCCTAAACCAAAATCTACCGTTGCTAATGAAAAAATATATATGAGCTCAAATATCGGTACACTTGACTTATCCATATATAAAAATAACGACGGCGATATAATAATGACTGCAGAGTTACCGGTTGAGAGGATCGTAAAATATGCGGATACTAAAAAACCTACAAATCCGGTAAAGCTTAATATTCCTCTTAAGTCCAAGCAACTTGTTAAATATTTGGAAAATTCTTATAAGATCAATAAAAATGATGACGGTAAGCTTCTAATTTCAATGACCATACCTAACAGCATACTAAATCATAAGAATATAGAATTATCGGGAATTAACCTTTCATCCGGTATCCTGAAAACCTTAAAGGATATCGGAAAGGACGCAGAAATTATTATATATGATGAGGAGGGCGATATTCTAATCAGCTGGTTGTTTACCTCGAAAGCCCTTAAATCATCCGGCAGTAATATTACGGATGTTAACCTGCTCTATACATCAGATGATATAGCTCCAGAAACCGGTATTTATAATTTGGTGGGAGGAAAATCCAAGAAGGGACTTACGCTAAAACTTAGTCATACGGGGCCGTTTCCTGCACAGGCAAGTATAAAGCTGTATGTGGGAGACCGAGTTGAATTTAAGAGCGGCAGCAAGATATACCTATATCATTATAATAAGACCACTAATAAGCTCGAAACACTTCCCTACAGCTCAAAATATAAGGTTGATAAGGAAGGATATGTGACAATAAATCTCCTTCATGGCGGAGAATTTGTTGTTCTTTCCAAAGCGGCTGACAATAAGACTATCACTTCACTCGTTAAGCAGCTTAAATTATCACCAAACAAGACTACCCTATATGTCAAAGATACTAAAGGAAATAAGGCCAAGACCAAGCAGCTTAAAATTACGCTTCCCTTAAGCCTTGAGATAGTAGAAAATATCAAGGCTAAAACCTCTCAGGATGCTATCGGAGGAGTATCTGTTACCTACAGATCCGGTAATTCGAAGATAGCTAAGGTGAGTAAGTCAGGAAAGATTACGGCTGTAAAAAAGGGAACTACCTATATATACACGAAGTTAACCCTATACAGTGGTAAGAGTATAACTCTTAAGACCAAGGTAACAGTAAAATAAAATATAAAAATTAGTATTGACATTTTATACCTATGTGTATATACTGATACACAATATACGAATTTTATATAGAAACCATAAACCTATGAGTAAGAATAGTAGATATTATTATTTATTTACAGAGAGCTGCATACGGTGAAATTGCAGTAATAAATGTAGTATCGAATGGGCTTACGAGGGTGGGAAGAAAATCATATCCGTATGATGAGTAATGCCTAACGGAATCTCCATCCGTTATCAAGGGAGCATGTATGTCAGTACATGGAGCAAGTGGGTGCATATGCACCAAACCGGGTGGTACCGCAGAAGCAATCAAGCTTTTGTCCCAGTAAATTACTGAGACAAAAGCTTTTATTTTTATAAAATCTCAAATGATTAACAATTCCAATAATAAATGAAAGGAGTTTTATAATGGCAAAGAAAGTACCGCACAGACTTTATCTCACAGAGGAGCAAATGCCCAAGAAATGGTATAACCTACGGGCCGATATGAAAATAAAGCCCGATCCTCTACTTAATCCATCCACCTTAGAACCTTTAAAGGTAGAGGATCTCTATCCGGTTTTTTGTGAGGAGTTGGCAAACCAAGAGATGGATAATACCACAAGGTATATTGATATACCGGAGGAAATACAGGAGTTTTATAAAATGTACCGTCCATCTCCATTGATTCGTGCATATAATCTGGAGAAAGCATTAAATACCCCGGCAAAAATCTATTATAAGTTCGAAGGAAATAACACCTCAGGAAGCCACAAGTTAAACTCTGCTATCGCACAAGCCTATTATGCTAAGAAACAGGGTCTTACAGGATTAACCACCGAAACAGGAGCAGGTCAATGGGGAACAGCTCTTGCTGAGGCCTGTGCATTTTACAATCTCGATCTGACAGTCTATATGGTTAAGGTATCATATGAGCAAAAGCCTTTCCGTAAGACTGTAATGGAGACATTTGATGCCGAGGTTATAGCAAGCCCCAGTGATACCACTGAGGTCGGTAGGGCTATTCTTAAAAATGACCCTAATACCGGAGGCAGTCTGGGATGTGCTATATCAGAGGCAATAGAAAAGGCCGTATCGACTCCCGGTAGGCGTTATGTACTTGGGTCAGTTCTTAACCAAGTTGTATTGCATCAATCCATTATAGGACTGGAAAGTAAAATAGCCATGGAAATGTTGGATGAATATCCCGATATAGTTATAGGATGTGCCGGCGGCGGCTCTAATCTGGGAGGAATTATTGCACCGTTCATGCAGGATAAACTGACAGGCAAGGCATCGCCAAGAATCGTAGCGGTAGAGCCGGCTTCCTGTCCTTCCTTTACCCGTGGACGTTATGCATATGATTTTTGTGATACCGGCAAGGTAACTCCTCTTGCCAAAATGTATACACTCGGCAGTAGCTTTATGCCTTCGGCAAATCATGCCGGCGGTCTTCGCTACCACGGTATGTCACCTATATTATCAAGGCTATATCATGACGGATATATGGAGGCTGTAGCTGTGGAGCAAACCAAAGTATTTGAAGCAGCGGTAATGTTCGCTAAACATGAAACTATACTTCCTGCTCCCGAGTCGGCCCATGCAATACGATCTGCTATTGACGAGGCAATATTATGTCGCGAATCAGGAGAAGCTAAGACGATTCTCTTTGGTCTTACAGGTACCGGATACTTTGATATGACGGCATACAGTGCCTACCTTTCAAAGCAGATGAAGGATTATATTCCAACAGATGAGGATTTGCAAAGAGGTTTTGATAAGCTTCCTAATGTTGAAATTTAATCGGTAATAATACTTATAAAGATTCAGGTATTATAATGCAAAAATAAATTATGCATTATAATACCTGTTTTTAATTTACTATTATTAACATTTTTTTATTTTGCTTGTTTTCATATTTACCGGCATGTGCTATAATATTACCTAACGCTATTTTTCAGGCAACAGAGACGGAGGAATTTCTATGAATGAACGGGCAATCCATGATAGTTTTGAAGAGAAATTGAATGACTTAGTTAGAATTGCAATGAAAAGCAGGGGAATATTAGAAGCTGACGCAGTTAATACTCTCATTAATGAATTTAGTCTCGATAACAAACAAATTGATAAGTTGTATGAGAGACTGGAGGCATATAATATTGTAGTGTTAACCCTCCCTGAGGATGAAAAAGATCAAAAAGAGAAGCTTATTGATATAGATGATGATGTGGATGCCCCTCCTTCACAAGATAATACTGAAATTACATCACCCGGTACCATATCTGATGACCCTGTTCATTTATATTTGAAGGAAATCGGCAATTACCCCCTACTCACTATGGAGGAGGAAGTAGAGCTTGCCAAACGAATCGAAGACGGAGACGAGGATGCAAAACAAATACTGGCAGAATCAAATCTTCGCTTGGTTGTAAGCATAGCTAAGAGATATGTAGGAAGAGGCCTATCCTTCCTCGACCTAATTCAGGAGGGGAATCTGGGGCTGATTAAAGCCGTGGATAAATTTGATTATACCAAGGGATTCAAGTTCAGTACATATGCCACCTGGTGGATTAGACAGGCTATTACAAGGTCTATCGCAGATCAAAGCCGTACTATACGTATTCCGGTTCATATGTCTGAGATTATTAATAAAACCTATCGAGTCTCCCGAACCCTTCTTCAGGAACTGGGAAGGGAGCCTACCGAGCAGGAGCTGGCAGATTCTCTGGATATGCCTGTGGAAAAGGTCCGTGAGGTATTAAAGATCTCATCTGATCCTATTTCACTTGATATTCCCATCGGAGAAGAGGACGACAGTCATCTAGGCGACTTTATCCGTGATGAAAATATATTGGGTCCTGAAGAATCAGCAGCCTATTCCATTCTGCGTGACCAGATATTTATGCTTCTGGATACTTTAACCGAAAGGGAGCAAAAGGTGCTGCTTCTACGCTTTGGATTAACCGACGGTAGGACAAGAACCCTGGAAGAGGTGGGAAAGGAATTTAACGTTACCAGAGAACGAATTCGTCAAATTGAAGCAAAAGCTCTTAGAAAGCTGAGACATCCCAGCCGTTCAAAGCATCTAAAGGGTTTCGAGATCCTTTAATAGGGCTATATAATACAGAAAGGACTACCCATATGAAGAGAATCATCCTGATGGTTTTTCGAAGCTTACTTAATTTACCCTTTTGGCTGATAAGAATTTTTCAACTATGCAATATAGATAAGTACGACGTGCATACCAGATATGCTTTTTTACACCGGATTATACCTATTGTTATAAGAAGGGGCAGAATTAAAATACATGTAACCGGTCTTGAAAACCTTCCTAAGGAAAACGGATATGTTATGTTTCCCAATCATCAAGGCCTGTTCGATGCGCTTGCAATTATTCAGACCCATGAGAGACCATTGGTTACAGTTATGAAAAAAGAAGTCAAAAACATCTTCCTTCTAAAACAGGTAATAACCATGCTACAGGCCGAGATCATTGACCGCGAAGACATACGTCAGTCCATGCAGGTAATAATGAATATGACCCGTAGACTAAAAACAGGGGAAAACTTTATATTATTTGCCGAAGGAACCCGTTCTAAGAAAGGAAATTCTTTGCTCGAATTTAAAGGCGGCAGCTTTAAGAGTGCTATGAATGCAAAATGTCCTATAGTTCCTGTGGCCTTAATTGATTCATATAAAGCCTTCGATACCGGGTCAATAAAGAAATTAACCGTTCAGGTTCATTACCTAAAACCTCTTTATTATGCTGATTATAAGGGTATGAAGTCCACAGAATTAGCGGATCTTGTATCGGAAATGATTCGTGAAAAAATCAAATTCGAAACTATGACATAGAATATATTGTATAAATTGTAATGCATTTGTGTATAATATTACCATATTTGTCCAGTTAACATAAAAATTTGCTATTATATTAATGATAATATATAATAACAAATGATACCGAAACAAGGCTATTGGAAGGCGAATTATGAAAAATAAAATAACCTTATTTTCCATAGTAGTGTTTTTATCTGTTTTTTGGATATCCATCTTTGTTGGTTTTGACGCTCCTTCAGACATGCAGGACAATAACCAGCCTATTGAGACTATTTCCGATAATATCGACAATGCTGATAAACAGGCATTATATACCGAGCGTTTAAATGCCCTTTCTGTCAGATACGGTAATGTCGTATCAAACAGCGAGCGGCTATATCTAAGTAATAAGGTTGATGACAGTGAAGATGTAGATCAGACAGTTCAGATTGATGACGAAACGGATGATTCAACAGATGATGAATCCCTATCTTCAAAAGAGCAAGTTACTTCTGAGGCGGAACCTGAAACTGAACCTGAAACCGAGCCTGAAACCGAACCTTCTAAATACTCGGATATCGGTATTTCAGTAGCTGAAACCTACTTAAATATTCGAGCGAAGGCCACGACGGAAAGTGATATTAAAGGAAAGCTTTACAGAGATTCTGCAGCCAGAATTTTGGATTCTGTAGGGGACTGGTATTATATTGAATCAGGAAGTGTTAAAGGATATGTTAAGGCCGAATACCTGAAAACAGGTATTCCCGACGATGAATTAATCGAAAAATACGGGAGGATCAAAGTATCGGTAAACACGGACGGTCTTAATGTTAGAGAAGAGCCGGATATAGAATCCAGAAAGCTAACTGTTATATATAGAAATGAAGTCTATCCTGTAATTGAACTTAATGACGAATGGATAAAGATAGATATAACAGACGATAAAATTATCGGCTATGTAAATAAGGAATATGTAGAGTTAATAGTGAGCTTTAAGAAGGCCATTTCCAAGGAAGAGGAGGAAGAGCTCAAAAGACTACAGGAAGAGGAAAGAATCAGGAAAGAAACCGAGATAAAATACAGAGAAGAAGTTGACTATACAGAAGAAGAACTAAAACTTTTGGCTTGTCTGGTCTATGCAGAGGCAGGAAACCAAAGCTATGAAGGAAAGCTCGCCGTAGCAAATGTTGTCCTTAATCGTGTTATGTCAAAAAAGTATCCCAATACTATTAAGGATGTTATATATCAACCCGGTCAGTTTACCGTGGCAAAAAGCGGCTCTTTAGCCAAGCAACTGGAGAAATACGAGAGCTACTCTACAGAATCCCAGCTGTTAACAATAAAAGCTGCAAAGGCAGCTCTGTCCGGAGCTAATAATATCGGCAACCGTCTATATTTTCACGCATATAAATCCGCCGTGAGCAAGGGATACGACAAAAAGAAAAACGCAGTTAAGATTGAGGACCATATATTCTGGTAAAATCAGAGCTTCTTATATCTGAGTATTTGTTAATCAGATAAAAGAAGCTCTTTATAATTAATACAGTCTATATTGCTTAGGAATACCGTTTTCGTATTTAATATTGATCTCTCCCATAATAAGAGGCTTCAAATATGTCATCATCTCTTCTGTCACATCATTACCCTCCGGTGTAATCCATTCCTTTGGCACGATTTTTTCATGATTTGCCACTTCAGATACAGGAACAGATGTGAACTCTACACGGTAAGGATTATCACTTAATCTCTTAATAGCCGCCATCTTACCTGTCTCATTGTTTACGACACAGTCAAATGCCTTCTGTCCAAGCATGAGAGATTCCATTATGTCTGTCTCACTTGCGATATGAGCAGCGGATCTTTGCATCAGACTAAGCTCAACCGCTCTCACCTTACATCCTATTTTCTCTCTGACCAACTGTTCCAATGCTCTGGCAGAACCGGCGATATATTTATGTCCGAAATTATCTACGGCTCCGCTTGACATCGAATCGGATACATATCCACCCGTACTGTCCTTTATACCCTCGCTGATGGCAACGATTAATCCGGGCTTTATGGCAAGCTTATCCTTTATATCCTGTATAAACTTATCATAATCAAAAACATTTTCACAAAGATAAATTAAATCGGGACCGGGACCTCCGTTTGCTCTGGCTAAGGCCGATGCTGCAGTAAGCCAGCCCGCATTTCTCCCCATGATTTCTACGATTGTTACCGCGGGTATATCATAAACACTGATATCTCTCTCTAATTCCGAAATAGTAGTTGCGATATATTTTGCCGCAGAACCAAATCCCGGACAGTGGTCAGTAAGATTTAAATCATTATCCACAGTCTTTGGTCCACCCATTATATATATATCATGGTTATTGACCCTGCAATACTCGGAAAGCTTATCTACGGTATCCATCGAATCATTTCCGCCTATATAGATAAAATACTTAATATCATGCTTTTTGAATGTGTTGATAATCTTTTTGTATGGCTCATCATCAACCTTCCAATCCTTCATTTTGTATCTACAGGAACCTAATGCCGAGGATGGTGTAAAGGTTAAGGTATCCAATGCCTGGGTGTCTTTAATCAGTTCATTTAAATCAATAAGGTTATCGTTAATTGCTCCCTCTATACCATTCTTAGCCCCATATACCTTATCCACCTTAGTACTTACACGAGCACCCTGTAATACGCCAACGAGTGTTGCATTTATCGCTACGGTTGGCCCTCCTGATTGTGCTACTAACAAATTATTCATTTCCGTCCTCCTTATACAATTGATTATCTGCTATATTTTACATCAACCAATTCTATCATGCAAGAATATAGGCGTCAAGGTGGTTAATTTCCACATTCTATACTGATCTCATTAAACTTATCCAGAATATCTTCTACTTTCAGAGCCTGCTTTTCCTCTCCAAGGGTATCGATTACTATTTCTCCTTGATGCATCATTAACAGACGATTACCATATTCCACTGCATATCGAAGATTATGGGTAACCATTATGGTAGTCAGCTTCTTTTCTTTAACAATATTATCGGTTAGCTTCATAATAAGCTCGGCTGTTTTTGGATCGAGGGCCGCTGTATGCTCATCCAGTATAAGAAACTCGATAGGCGTCATGGTAGCCATAACCATTGCCAGGGCCTGCCTTTGACCTCCTGACAGTGTATTAACCGTAACATTCATCTTATCCTCCAGCCCAAGGCCCAATCCGCTGAGAATATTCTTATAAAAATCAATCCTCTTCTTATCGGTACCACGCTGTAGGTTAAAAGGTTTACCTTTATTATCTGCAAGAGACATGTTCTCTAATATGGTCATATTCGGACATGTGCCAAGGGCAGGATTTTGATATACTCTTCCAATCCTTCTCTGCCTAATATATTCGGCAGTATTGGTAATGTCCACTCCGTTTATTTCGATTCTGCCGCGATCTATTGGAATACTGCCGCAGATAATATTGAGCATAGAGGTCTTACCGGAGCCATTGCTGCCCACCACGGATACAAATTCACCCTCCCGAATATCGAGACTAAAGTCTTCGAACAAGCACATCTCATTTACTGTTCCCGGATTATAATATTTATTTATATCAATCAATCTAAGCATTAGCTTTAGCCCTCCTTCTCTTTTCATTTCCTGTAATAAGTATTACCAGGAATAATATGGAGGTTATCAGCTTTTGGTCCTGTGCTACAAGGCCCATAGATATGGCTATCTGCACACACGCTTTATATAGTATCGAACCTATGACAACGGCCGTGGTCGCCTTAAAAAATGTCAGCTTACGGAATAAATTCGTTCCGATAATTACACTGGCAACACCTGTTACAAGCGCTCCCGTTCCGATAGTAATATCAAAAAATCCGTTCTTTTGAGCAAAAATTCCACCGGACAGAGCAACGAATGCATTGGCAATGGACAGTCCGACAATTTTCATTATTCCCTTATCCTTAGCAAGCGATGTCACAACGGTTTCGTTGTCACCAACCGCCCGTAAAAGATAGCCTGATTTTGTCTTTAGATATATATCCAAAAACATCTTCATTATTACTACTATTATCAGAAGCACCGTCAGCATTAAATATGGCTTAAAACCTTCCGGAATCACCCGCTCTAAAAAACTATTTTCGAATATTGAATCCTTATTATAAATCGGTACGTTAGCACTTCCTGCTATACGCAAATTAATGGAATAAAGAGCCGTCATCACTATAATACCAGACAACAGATCCCTTACCTTGAACTTCACATGAATAATACCTGTTATTATGCCTGCAATTGCTCCGGTGAGAAAGGTAAGCAACAGTGTCAGTACCGGATTAACGCCGGCTAAAATCAGGACAACGGTAACAGCCCCTCCCAAAGGAAAGGTTCCGTCAACTGATAAATCCGGAAAATCCAAAATCTTATAGGTTATGTATACTCCTAAAGCGAGTATTGCATATGCAAATCCCTCTTCGAATATACCGATAATAACTGTTAGCATTTCCTTCCTCCTCCAAAGCACAAAATTATTCTTCTATACTGTCAAACATCTCCTTGGCTCCCTCCACCAGATTCTCGGGTAAGGTAATGCCAAGATTTTTTGCTACCATGCTGTTACCATAGAAAGCAAATTCTTCTATTATTTCAAAATTAATTTCACTTGCTTTCTTTTCGCCACTTAACACCTGAGCCGCCATTTTTCCCGTTTGCTTTCCAAGATCGAAATAATCGAGTCCCACAGATGCTAAGCACCCTATCTTAACCTGCTCAACCTCACTGCCAAATACAGGTATGTTCTTTTTAGATGCCTTGTTAAGTATTGTGGGCAATGCACTTACTACCGTGTTGTCAGTGAGATTATTGATGCAATCCACCTTTTCCAATAAGCTGTCGGCTGCCAAAGGTACGTCTGCTATGGTTGAAATACCACTTTCAATTATCTCAAAGCCATAGTTCGGAGCCGCCGCCTTGTATTCCTCGATAGCAGACAGTGAATTAACTTCGCTTGTGCTATACATAATACCTATCTTTACTGCTTCAGGTAGAATTGCTCGTATCATTTCCAATTGCTTTTCGACGGGCAATTTGTCACTGGTACCGGTTGTATTTCCATTGGGTGTCCCGTCCGCTTTAGCAAGCTCGGCCTTGATAGGATCCGTAACCGCTGTAAAGATTACAGGGATTTTAGTATTTTTGGTTGCCCCAAAAGCACTTTGAGCCATAGGTGTGGCTATAGCACATATTAAATCTGCCTTTTTTGCAATAAAGTTCTTCGAAATCTGAGAAGCCATATTGGCATCAGCCTGAGAATTCTCATATAAAATCTTTAGATTAACGCCTTCCTTATAACCTTCCTCCTCAAGTCCGGCTATAAAACCTTCTCTGCAGTTGTCCAGAGAGCCATGCTCTGCAAATTGTCCTATTCCTATGATAAATTCTCCATCCTTTTTCCCGGAGCATCCTATCATAAAAGTAGCCGATAATACCGCTAAAATAACTGTTGCAATAATCCTCTTTTTCATTCTCAATCCTCCTTAATTGATGCAGGGTACCGTTTTATTAATAACTTTTTCGTTCAATAAAAAAGTCCCAAGCCAAACGCTTGAGACGAATTAAATCCGCGGTACCACTCAACTTGACAATTGAATATATTATTCAGATGAATATATTCATTGTCCTCCTCTATCATATACAATATTATATATGCCATCCATATAACGGTAATGGTGTCCGTCAACGCCTACTGTTAGTTCGGGTTGCCCTCAAAAGCCCATTCAGCTAAAGACTCGATATCGCATTCTCACCACCGGCGACTCTCTGAAATGTCGTACTAAAGCCTACTCCTCTTTCTCAACGGTTTCACATATTATTGCGGTAATCATAATACAATAGATAATATTTGTCAAGGGTTAATTTTCTATTTCTGTACCACTTTATCGGTACCTTCGCATACTTTATCGGTACCAGGTACCGAATGGTACCTGGTACCGTAAAGGTAGGTTCCGTGAAGGTACCGTGAAGGTAAAAGTTATTTTTTTAAGTCAGGCAGATAGTCCGGATTAACCGCATAGAAATTCTTAGAGTCTAGTTCATCCATAACAATTCTAAGGGCTTCACC